>JAUYSD010000201.1 GCA_030696505.1 Sulfuritalea sp.
GCAGCCCCCGAGGAAGAATTTCAAGGAGCTTCCCCTGGAAATGAGGTCCGTTCGGCATATCAATGGACTTTGGCATTTGGGGATGGGGCGGGCACCACTTCGGCAACTAACATTGCCACACCATGTGTGTGCTTAAGTGGCAGCTGTCGAAAAAGCGCGATGGGAGCAAATCCGGCTGCTTGCATCATCCTCAGGTCCGCCCGAAAGTAGTTTCGGACCAAAAGATTCAAGTAGCCCAGCCAGTCATTGGCTTCACGGAAGGCTTCAAGAAACACGACGTATCGACAAGTGACTCTTCGAATCTCTGCGAGCACCTGAGGGAGAATTGGCCACATTTGCTCAAGTGCCAACACGGTAAATGTGAGATCGAACGATTTGTCCGGAGCCGATAAACACTTCGCGTTGCCCTGACGAAAATCAATCCGACGAACTGCCTCCATCGCCGTCACATCATTCTGGCCAACAAGCTTTGCCAAATTCGGCGGAAGGCTTTGTCTCTCCTGGAGACTCTTGGCCACAGCAACTCCCTCATGGGTCAGCTCGTACCCGCAGAACGGTATGTCAGGGAAACGCGGCGCCAGATAAATGAGGTTCTTGCCAGAGCCGAATCCTACCTCACAGACCGAAGATGGCTTGAGCTGACCGACGACATCCGAAAGAGTTGCAAGATAGGCGGCGTAAAGCCCACTGGGAGGTAAGACCAATAAGCTTTCGTTGCCTAGCTTGAAGGGGTTTGAGCGAGCCGTGGATGCCAGACAAGCATCAAAGGCCTCTACCCCGGTGTCGGCATAGGAATCAGAATAGTGCCTCTCGGTAGACTCCTGAGACCGTTCCCTCTTGAAGCGAATGATTTGCTGAAGTCCTAGCTGAATTGTTGACACCAATGTTCCGCGGCGACGTGAACGACAGAGTGCACGCCCTTCCAAACTTGCCTGGGGAATTATAGCCTTCAGATATGGCGAAACCGCCTCGATAAGGCGTTTCTGGGGGAGCGATTCAATTCTCACGGCCATCCTGGTATATACCTTTATAGTTTCGAGTTACCTTGCATCGACCACGACTGTGTCCGTCTCTACCAGCTGAAGATACCGGCAATACAGGGCTTCCCCCAGATTTGCTCACAGCGCATGTCATGCGGAAAATTCTTTGGCGAGACCCATCTTATATGTGTGGTAATGCCTATGAGGGGAAGCAACCCAATCACGGATGGTCCTTAATTCCCTTGCAATGACTTCCTGATTCTTGGACCAAAGATCAGGGAGCGTTTCATAAATCGGACTCTGCACGGGATCATCCTCAAGAATGAAGCCCCCCTGCCACGAGGGACGACAAAAATGCCACCCGGCAAGAATTTGCGCTCGCCTCGATGTTTCTGAAATATCCACGTCTTTCCACCATTCAGTGGCAAGACTTTGAAGATACTCTTCTCTCGATCGTGGCCATTTGGCAATCCCCAGTTCATGATACCAACCTTTGTCTGCTATCAGAACCGGCTTCCCCACTGCCGCGAACTCAATCCCCGCAGTTCCGTGATAGGTAACCAGCCCATCGACCGCGTCCATCAGAGCCGCACCATTCCATTCCTTGGGAACCTGTTGAATATGCCCCAAGAGGTGCGCGGGCATCAGATCGCTCAACGTCACGCCGCCATACCAATCATCACAGGGATGGGCCTTAAATAGCCAATTCACGGATTGATTCATGTTCGCTGCATCAATGGTGGCTTTCAGCCAGTCTAGAAAATCGACAAAATGGCTCATGCCATACATATGAGGGTAGTCGAACCAATTAGACGCATATACGGCAATGATGGGACGCTTTGGATCCCACTCAAACTGTGCACAGATATCCTGTCTGCTAATCAGCTGCTGCCTCTTCTGATAAGAATAAATAGCGGCCAGTTCCTTCGTGTTCCCAACGCGCCGCTTCTGAATGTACGCTCTTCCTGCAGTGGCCATTGAAGCAACACATTCTGGAGACAAATGTTCAAAGTCGAATTTCGTGGGACGGTTTGTCGCTTCCCACATCTCTTCAGGTCGGTTGATTTTGACAAATCGCAACACCCCGAATTCACCATATGACGCTACAACAGGGATACCACGCACGACTGCCATCCACGCAAGGGCCGCATATTGAAAGTTAATCACGTGACTCATCACGAGCAGCTTAAAATCATACGTCTTCAATAAATGCTCTGCCACCGCTAGGCACCCCAGCAATTCAGAGACATAACCTAAAAGCCTCGGGTCGGCAAGGTTCACACAAGCGGCACGTTGACGCTTGAGCAGGCCATCATAGAGAAACTCCGGCGGAAACCCATGAGGCAGCTTCCAGGATAAAATATCACGCGGCGACTTAACGTTGGACAGCAAGCCCCGAGCAACATCTTGGCAATCTTGTGCTTTCCTTGAGACGTCAAATGAGACGATCTCTTTGATGCCCAGTCTCGTAAATGTCTGGCTGCACTCTTTCGATCTGAAAGGCCCGACCAACCCTATCTCCCGTGCACGTGACAGGCCCAACGCCCTGCGCAAAAGCGCATAACGCGCCCAATGGTTTGGATTGTCCCATGTGCCATCCACTAACACGGTGCCGAAAAAGAAATCCGCTTCTTGCCCGTGGCTGAACTCGGCCAGCATGTTCTCTGCAGAAACCCGCTGCCGAGCATACGCACGAGCCTTTTCTAATCTGGCAAGGCTTACCCGCGCCACAAGGTGACTGCACCAACGGCGGAGAATATTAAGGTCGATCATCTTAATGACACCCTACCATCGAGTCCCGTCAAAGGCTGGAGTTGATGAAGTCAACGTAGGTATCCGCGCCTGGAGTAGCACCGGTCGAACAAATCCTCTATGCCTTACCGACGGTGTTCGCAGCGAACGATACGAGGCACCAGAAACGCGACGAAACATTACAACATCCCCCTGAACCAAGTTAACTCTTTAAGAGAAATAACTTCGAAGGCGCCTGATGGAGTTCCCCTCACAAGCCGCACCATCGACCGGCAAGTTTCTCGGAAGCTCCGCCACCGTTTCCACAGTGAATAGCACTCTTTCGAGATCGGAAGGCCCAAGATCCGAATGGATCGAACTGGCATGGATGAGCCGTTCAAAATACAAGGATTCTGCAACGGACACCCTGGAACACTTCCACTGCTGCTTGCTTCTCTCCCTGTCCGATCGAGTTGTACCAAGAGAATGGAGCGGTTCGGACAGGTGTTCCACCTCGAATGGCAAGTTGAGAATCTTTCATCAGAAATCTGCAGCAGGATCCTTAGGATAGGACTCCACCTTCTTTATTCCATGCTTCCGATATCGCTCAAACGGCGTAGGCTGATCAGCCGGATAGCAGTGAAACAAACACACATAGCGAGCCCTTCCTGCAGCGGGATACCCCCCTTTATGCAATATATTATTTCCAAAAGCCGCAACAAGTCCGGCCGGACCGGTTGGTTGCTCAACGAATTTACCATAAAACCTTCCGATCACTTCCTCAAAATAGTCGCATTTAATTTTCCTGACTTCTTCTCGAGAAAGTTCCTTCTTGTTTTTGGCTGCCTGCTCCAAACCTATCCTGAACACCGCGGGCTCGCCTCGGTACGTGGCCAACGAATAGTCCCATGGCAGACATTCAAGGGCCCCATCCTCTTTCTCAACATCCTTCAAGTAGAGCATCACAATGACACAAGTCCCGGGGCCTCCATCGGCGTGCCACAACTCGGAACCTGCCGGATCTCCTCTGCGATTTTCTGATTTGTAGAGCATGCCGTAAAATATTTTGAAGTTGGCTTTGAATATCTCCTTTAAAAACGACTCCAACATTCGCTTGAATAGTTGTTCGATTTCGGGGAATGTCGTGTATATCTCCTTCAGGTATTGCCCTCGTTCATTCCAAATTTCAAGGCCGGCCCGTTCTTCATCTTGGATTTTCCTGAAAATTGACTGAGCCAATTGTTGATTCTCTTGAGTCCAGAAAGAGGCAACATTCTTAGCCTGAAAATCCTGCACCGCTTTTTTCACCTCAGGGGAACTCTCCACTCGCTCCGTAAAGCCTTGGCGACAATGGTCAAGATAGTTGGAATAGCGATACGCTTGCCTCCACCCCAATCGTGAGCGATGCTTCTCAATGGACCGTAGGCTCAGGTAATCCCCCACCGTATCTTTGAATTTTCGAAAAATGGACACGCTCATTTGCTGGCTCCTTGGTTAACCAATCCTAGCCGGCCGCACCTTTATGGACATGAACGACGTGTTCCAATAATTTGAGAGCAGGTGCTGTTGCTCTTTTTGGAATGACCACCGCCTCACTCGATCCTGCCGAATCATTTTAGTTTTAGAGATCGAAGAGTTCTGGCTCCAATGCTCCATTGGGAACCGACCGCTCACGCACGGCGCAGCTCCCTCCATTCCGGTGAGACTGGTCATACCAGGAGCCGAACGAGGAGCCACTATGGCCATCCCTTTCCAATTGTGATGTACTCTGCACTGCGATCGTATTCGAGCGTATCTGTCGCCTCAAAACTGACAGACAATCCAGGCGCTTGATGATCGCTTATTTCTCTTAGCTCATGCCCGGCGCTCCATCCGTTAAACTCCCACTTTCCGACCTCAGTCTGTATCCAGAACTTTGGATTGCGATGCTGGTCGAGCATAAACTGCAACGACTTTGGCGCTATGCCTAGCCACGCGCAAAACTGTCCATGATATTTGAGCGGCGCTTGTTCGTGCATACGAATGAGGCGTAATCCCTTCTCGCGGCTAATCCTGCCGAATCGAATTTCTCGGCTGGCATGATCGGTGACTTTTGAATAACCATGTTTGTAGAGCTTTAGCTGATCATGCAAATCCATATAGTTAAAGCAGTCGATAAAATCATAGCAGTCAAAGGTACGATTGAAGACAGAGGTTTTGTACCCATACTCGCGCATCATCTGCTCATGCTGCGCCTTGGGATCCCACCTTACGTAGTTGCCCAAGTAGATACCCCGTACGCCTACTGCGTTCAGATCGCGATCGTCAGGATAGCGATACTGCCAGATGTCTTCTTCCTTGAGAGTATCGAAGATGGACAATAGATCATCGGCCTCATGTCCCATCAAATCATGATCCTTCCGGTAGCGACGGGTCATCTCGACCTCATGCTCATGGGAAAACATGCCAACCTGTTCAAGACCCTGGTGAGCACCCCAGATAATTAATGGGACCTTATATCGAACAGCCGTCTGAACCGGGAATACCGTTTGGCCCGCTAAAATAGGCCAATACATACTGCCGAACTGCCGCAGAGTGCTCCGGGTAATATTCTTTACCGAAACGGGATTGACGTTCTGACAAAGGATGTCGCAGTTGAATCGAATGCGAAGATTCGAAAGGTTGCGGATACCGAGCGGCGTATTGAAATATTTATTATAGGTCACTAACAATGGATTCAGGCCCAACCGCTCCTTCACCAAGTAAACGATGTAGTAAGAATCCTGGGCGCCGGTTACAGGAACGATACAATCGTAGTTTAGGCCGTCAGCACTTCGATATGGCGCCACAAGCTGGGTCAACTTCTCCCACCGAGCTGCCCAATCGAGATTATCCTTTTCTTCATGAATGAGGCATCCGGAGCAGATGCCTTGTTCATCCAGCATCAGTCCGAGCGGGTGGTCCGCAGAATAAAAACAACGACGACAAACCTGTGGATTAGACATCAGCCGTGAGAGAATACATTGATTCGTAACTTGGAAGGCGCACTGGCATGCCTATCAATTTCGTCTTGATCTTCTGAATGGCATGCTCCCTGTAGCTCAGAAAGTTTCCCACAGCCACGGCAGCCATGGGCGGCTGCGAGAGGAGCTCAATCAGCTGACCAGGCTCGCTCAGTCCGCCAAAAGCGATTAGAGGGATTTCAGCCGGAAGTGAAGCATGGGCAATCAACCTGTGGTCAAAGCCTCCGGGCTGCCCTTCATGCTCCCAATCAATGACGAGTAGCTCCGAGACTATGCCCAATGTGATGGCATCCAGATCTTTAGCCGAAACTTGAGTTGAAACTTTAGTACGGTAATCCAGCCATTCGATACGCTGATCGCGATAGGAGAGCGGCAAGGCGGCAATCACCGCCTGCGCCCCAAGTTGGCGTGACAACCCCCGCACAGTTTCAATATCATCGTGCAGAATGGCATCGACACAGAGGCGGTCCGCGCCTAGCCTAATCACTTGCAAACCATCCTCCACTGATCGGATTCCGCCACCATATATCAGCGGTGTTCCCAGACCCAATTGCCCCAGTCGCTCCAGGAGCTTGAAGTCTGGCCCTAGCCTATCGGAGGATCGATCAATGCTCAGAACGAAGATTTCATCCGCACCCCATCGGTCCAGATTTTGGACCAGGCATTCTGGCTTTCCCAACGGCAAATAGCGCCGATAGCCAAATGACTGAACCGCCCAGCCATTTCTCACAATGACTGTTCCGATCAAACGTTTCTTAAGCATGACACAATCCTGATATCAGACTTTTCAACAGTTCTTTTCCTGGCCCCTGACTCTTTTCAGGATGAAACTGCAATCCCACTACACTACCCCGGCGCACAACAGAAGGAAAAGCCTTGTGATGCCTCGATAGACCAATCTGATATTCCGATGGCCCTCGGTAAGCAAAGGAGTGATTGAAATAAAACACTTGTCCATCACTGGCTTGGAACAACGGGTCCTGCAGGACACATTCGATGGAATTCCAACCGATATGCCATTGCGGGTTGATCAGCGGCACCACCTCGCCCGGGATCAATCCAAGCCCCATAGTGTACTGATGCTCGTACGAAGCATCAGCCAGGAGTTGCATCCCCAGGCAGAAGCCGATGATTGGGCGCTGCAAGCGGGCTTGCTCCTGCAGATAACTAACCAAACTGAGGCTGTGAAGCGCTTTCATTCCACTTGGGAAGGCACCGACTCCCGGAAGCACCAGCACATCCGCTTCATTTAAGACGGCCTGATCGTTGCTGACACGCACACGATAATTCAGTTCACGTAAACTATGAACCACAGAAGCGTGGTTGCCCATGTGATAATCCACAACGCAGACAGTCCTCGAACTCACAAGCCGACTCCTACCTTGTATTTTCGATGAATGGAGCCATTCTCTTCTATGCAGAACAAGTCTTTGTTGACGGATGAATGCACTTGCTTCCAGAACTCGGTGACAGGAATGTCGATATAGGCGCAAAAACTTCCGATATATTCGTCACTGCATGAGTCGTCGTAACGCTCGACAAGTTCGATTCCCCGCTCACGCGTCATGCGGCCCTGGCGAATTGCCTCATTGGCATAATCTGTCACCCGGCCAAAACCAAACTTGTAGTACTTGATCATTTGATTCAGTGTGACCCAGTCCTCATCCAGCGCGGTGACACCAAAAAGATCTCCTGTGTTCTCAACGGTATCCTCGCGGATTTGCAAGCCATTGGAAGCAGAATACATTCCGTTGTTGACAAGAGACCAGTCTCCAAGAAACCAGCCTAGATACACGATCTGCAGGCCATGGGCGTCGAACTCCTCCGGCGAGGGATACCGATAGGGAATCAGATCTTCCGGACGCATGCCGGCATCAATCATCCAGTCGGCAGCGGCACCAGACAGGGTATTCATGTAGCGCAGGTTGTTACCATCGTAACCGGTACGCCCCAGCGTCTTCAGGTCACCCAACTGCAGGCCCGGGTTCTCGCCCCACAGGATCAGCGGAATGCCATACCGAATCGCCAGTTGGGGCACCGAGCTGAACAACGTCAACTCGGTAGATCTCGCCCAATTGGTAAACCGGGCAAAGGATTCGCGCATGAGACGTTGCCATGTACCCGGCGCGGGTGCCGACAGCACGACATCGAATCCCAGCTCGATCAAATTCGAGATATTGTCCACCCCACGCTGAGTGACTTGCTGTGGAGGGTAACTCAGACAAGCCAGCAATGGCCTGAGGCCGAGCTTATCCCTGACCCAAAGTGCTTGGCGCGTACTGTCCTTTCCTCCGCTCACTCCGATAATGCAATCGAAAAACTGCCCAGATCTGCGGCGATATTGACGAAGAAGATCTTCCAGTATCTCGTAGCGTTCCTGCCAATCAACGTATTGGAGCTGACGGAAATAATGACAGGCCGGGCAAATGCCTTCGTCGGTGAATTGCGCGTTGGGCCGAGTATCCGGCTGGATGCAGACCTTGCAGTACTTCATACAGCGCTCGTCACAAATCACGCAGATGCTGAATTCCCCGCTGCGGCAATGCGCAGCGGGGCGCCCAGGGTGGATTGGTTGAAATTACGCGCCGATTTGCGTGAAGAGCAACGACCATGGCAAATGATTGACAGCCGACGACCCAGTCGGCCCAGGCAATCGCCTCAGCGAGGGAACTAGACGTATCGATGGTCAGATTGAGTTCGCCCGAACGACTTAGCCATGAAGCGTATTTCCCGGGAGGATCTGAC
>JAUYSD010000375.1 GCA_030696505.1 Sulfuritalea sp.
GGAAACGCCCACGGGATGGGCGTCTACAAAGGATGCAGCACCCCGACCAGGCCCCGACTGCCCGCCGACCACGCCCCGACCAGGGGCCGACCGCTCGGCCGCAGACCCCGACCGCTGATCGTCGTAGGCATGGGACTTGAGCGCTTCGGTGTCGATCAGGCCGGACAGGTGCATCGGCGTGGCCGCGTCGCCGTCATAGAGCAGTTCGTACACGTAGCCCTGCCCGCGCTCGGCGCGATGCACGAGCAGATATTCCAGTTCGGCCAGGCGTGCCAGGTGCAGCTTGAGTTGCGTATCGCCCCAGCCCGTCCCGGCCCGCAATTCCCCGCGCGTGAAGCGCACGTCGGCGCGGCGCAGCGCGCCGGCCTGTGCGCGCTCGGCCACATGCGCAACGATCAGGCCCAGGACGCGCCGCGTCTGCGGCGGTAGTTCGTCCAGCGAACGGCCCAGCACTTCATGGGCGATGCGGTTCGCCGTCTCGATGTCGGTCAAGGTGGCCTCGATGTACTCGACCGTCCTGCCGTGGACAGTGGCGGTCTTGATGGCGCGTTGATGCTGATGCAGCAGCGCGATGGTGTCGATCAAGGTGAGGTACTTGTCGTGGTCGCGGCGCGTGCGCGTGCGGTCATCCAGGAACGTGAGCCGGTCGGCGTAGGGATTGACCACGGCCAGCGGACGCAGCAGGCGCTGGGCGTTCTTGTGCGTGGTCAGGATCGCGGTTTTAGCTTCGCGCTTGGTGAGGCCGGCCAGCGTGCGGCGCTCGCGCTGCAGGGCGTGAATGCGTCGCGTCTGCTCGCGGTCCTCGTCGACACTCAACACCAGGCAGCGGTTTAAGAGTTCCTCATCGAGGTCGATGGCGGTGGTCGTCATCATCAGCATGGTCGGGCCTTCGACGCGGTATTCCTGGGTAACGAGGTTGCCGGTGTCCGGGTCGCTGCCGGTGCTGGCAATCGTCAGTTCGCCTTCCGACTGCAACAGCTTCAAGGCGTAGCTGGCGCGGCTCGCGCCGGCCTCCTCGGCGATGGCGAGGATCTTGTGTTTCAGGTTGGTCTGGCCCATGTAGAACAAGCTCTGGCCGGTCATGGCGCTGTACTGCGTGCGCGCTTCTTCGGGGACGAAGGCGAGCACGGCATCCATCAAGGAGGACTTGCCGGCGGCGCTGCTGCTCTGGATGACGATGGCGAGCGGACGCTCCAGCAAGCGACTGATGGCGGCCAGATACGCTACCTGCTTATTGGTCGTCTCGCCGACGACGCCGCAGGCGTCGAAGTCGGCAACGATGCGCGCGAGTAGATCGGGAGATTGCAAGAGCGCCAGCGCCTCGGCGCGCTCGGCGTCGGTCATCTGCACTGCTGGCGCTTCCTTGGGCGCGAGCGCGGCGCGGATCGCTTCGTCCTGCAAGGCTTCGAGCTTCAACAGCACGCGGCCGAGGTCGGTCTTGAGCATGCCCTCATTGACGCCAAGTTCGCCGGCGGCCTGTTGCAGGAACACGGCGCGCGCCCGCGCCGCGTAGAGGTCCAGGGTGTCGACGTGGAACTTGCCTTCGTCATCGCTGACCATGAGGTTAACTTTGAGTACGCCAACGGCCAGATTCTTCGGCAGGCCGCGCACGCGCCAGCGGCGCGCATCTTTGTCATCGCCGAAGGTGAGGACGATTTCGCGCTCGGACACCTGGGCGGCAGCGTCAGAAGTCGGCGCTGGCGGCACGGCGGCAGCGGGCAGCGCGGGCGTTTCCTCCTTAGCCGCCTGCTCGGTGGCAGCAGCAGCGGCTAAGGAAGGGGCTGGCGGCGGCAGGTGGTCACGTTCTGTGACCACCTCGGGCTCGGCATGCTCGCGCTTGGGCGCCACGCCCTGGCCCATCCACTCGGCCTTGCGGATCAACAGGCCCAGGGACTTGGCGGCCGGCTTCACCTTCTGCGCGTAGGCGTTGGCGTCCATGCCCTTCGGGAACACCACGCGGAAGCAGTCGATGCCCAGCGCCAGCAGGCGCTCGGCCAGCTTGGCGGCGCCGCGCTCGCCGGCTTCGTCGCGGTCGAAGGCGATCAGCACGCGGCGGATGCCGGCCGCCTGGATCGCTTCGACGAGTTCGTCGGTGACGCCTTCGACACCGTAGGCGCTCGTCACGTTGCGGAACCCCGCGCACCAGAAGGTCAAGGCGTCAATCAGCGCTTCGCAGACGATGACTTCCTCGCACGTTAGCGCCTCGCGGTTCCACACGCCGGCATGCGGGCCGGGCAGGTACAGGTGCGCGGGCGTGCCGGCGCGCAGATCGTCGCGTACCTTGCGGCCGTAGACCTCGACGACGTTGCCGGCGGCGTCCAGGATCGGCATCACCAAGCTGCCGTTGAAATGCTCGTGGCCGCTCTCGCGGTAAATGCCGATCTTCTGCAAGCGCGTGCGCAACTCGGCGCCGGCAACGCGGCTCTTGGCCGGTAGGCGCAGGCCCAGGCTGCGGTTGGCGTAGCCGAGTTTGAAGGTGTCGATAGCCTCGGCCACGGCCGCACCCGTGAGGCCGCGCGACTCCAGGTAGGCCAGGGCCTCGGGCGATTGCTTGAGCGTGGCGGCGTAGTAGTCGATGACCTGGCCCAACAGGGTACGGTCGTCGGCATCGAGCGCCACCGGCGCCGGCAAGGCGCGCACGGTGGAACGCTTGACCGCGCCGCCGTGTGTGGCCACCGGCTCGGCGGCTAAGGAAGAATCGGCCTTCAACAGTTCGATGGCGTGGCGGAAGCTCACGCCCTGGCGCTTCATCGTCCAGTCAATCGGGCCGCCGCCCACGCCGCAGCCGAAGCAGTGCCACAGGTTCTTGGCCGGCGTCACCACCAGGCTCGCCGTGTCGTCCTCGTGGAACGGGCAGCGGCCCTGCTTGTCCTTGCCGGCTTTCTTGAGTTCGATCCCCGACGCCTCTATCAAACGCTCGACGCTGACTTCATTCTTTAGCCGCTCGATCTCTGCTTCGGGGATGCGTGCCATATCCGGGTCTCCGCTAAAAAGCTGTCAATACGCTAAACAGCTATCCGTATGATAGCTGTTCGGCTATACTTGGGCAAGCGTATTCGATACCGGGGGTTACAGTGACGCCTTCTCTTCAACTGACGTTTTGGAAGATGGAATTCCCGGATCGCCTCGCCCGGCTCCGCAAGGAGCGCGGG
>JAUYSD010000377.1 GCA_030696505.1 Sulfuritalea sp.
TGGGGGGAAGACATTGCCAATGCGGCGTTCGTGCATTACCCGGACGAGCGCTGGTTCAAGCCGGGTCGAAAAGATGCGCTGCCGGCTGGAATTCTCGATGAATACTGCCGGCCAATTTACAACCCCGATGGCGAGTTACGAAGCTCGCATCTGATCGACACCAACTCCGGCGATGTGCAGCGCGGCATCTGTTCGCTGCCGTATGTGCGCCAGTCGGACGGCGCGGTGGTGTATTTCCCGTCCAACCTGATCGACAACCTGTTCCTCAGCAATGGCATGAGTGCAGGTAATACGCTGGCTGAAGCGCAGGTGCAATGCCTGTCGGAAATTTTCGAACGGGCGGTCAAACGCGAAATTCTGGAAGGTGAAATCGCGCTGCCCGATGTGCCGCACGACGTGCTGGCGAAATATCCCGGCATCCTGGCCGGCATCGATGAGTTGGAAAAGCAGGGCTTTCCGGTGCTGGTGAAGGACGCGTCGCTGGGCGGGGAATTTCCAGTGATGTGCGTCACTCTGATGAACCCGCGTACCGGCGGTGTGTTTGCGTCGTTCGGGGCGCACCCCAGCTTTGAAATAGCGCTGGAACGCAGTCTGACCGAGTTGCTGCAGGGGCGCAGTTTTGAGGGCCTGAACGATTTGCCGCGGCCCACCTTTGAAAGCAACGCCGTCACCGAGCCGAATAACTTTGTTGAACACTTCATTGATTCCAGCGGCGTGGTGTCGTGGCGCTTTTTCAGCGCCAAAGCCGATTACGATTTTGTCGAGTGGGATTTTTCCGGCCAGGGTCAGAACACCAAGATGCGATCCAATGCCGAGGAAGCCGCAGCCTTGTTCGGCATTCTCGAAGGCATGGGCAAGGAAGCTTACATGGCGGTGTATGACCAGCTCGGCGCGACGGCCTGCCGCATTTTGGTGCCTGGGTATTCGGAAATTTATCCGGTCGAGGATTTGATCTGGGACAACACCAACAAAGCGCTGTCGTTCCGCGCCGATATCTTGAACTTGCATCGCCTCGACGATGCCAGCCTGGCAGCATTGCTCGAACGTCTGGAAGACAGCGAGCTGGATGATTACACCGACATCATCACCTTGATCGGCATCGAATTTGACGAGAATACGGTCTGGGGTCAGCTCACGATTCTGGAGTTGAAGCTGCTGATTCGTCTCGCCCTGCAGCAATTTGAAGGGGCCAAGGAGCTGGTGGAAGCCCTCCTGCAGTACAACGAAAACACGGTCGAGCGCGGATTGTTTTATCAGGCCGTGAATGTGGTGCTGGAGGTGCTGCTGGACGACGAGCTGGAACTGAACGATTACGTGGTCAATTTTCGCCGGATGTTTGGCAACCCGCGGATGGACGCGGTGATGGGGTCGGTGGACGGCAGCGTGCGCTTCTTCGGACTGACACCCACGAGCATGAAACTGGAGGGTCTCGATAGACACCAGCGCCTGATCGACAGCTACAAAAAACTGCACATGGCGCGGGCCAATGTGGTGGCTTTATCCAGTTAGGGTTACGAGTCTTGGCGGGATCAACCACAAGAGTGACCGGGTGGCTCCCTGCGCGCTTCGGCACCCGCTGCGTGCAAGGCCAACGTCCGCTGCCGCTTGGCCTGATCGTCCGCAACGGGCACTGACCGCCAGCTCATCCAACATCAGCCGCTGACCAAGCTACCGACAGGCGCCCCTCCCGAGCTTCCCCACGCGGCCCCTGATCGGGGCCCTCAGCGGGCCCTGCATGGCCCACCGACCGCCGTGGGCGCGAAGCAGCGCTTCGCGATGGTTCCCACGCTGCCCATGCGCCGTGCCGCCAGCGCCAACTCTTGCCGCTCCTGACCGGCCGCCCGACCCCGGATCGAAACGCCGCCTTTCCCCGGCCGACAGAAGGGGCTATATTTCCTGCATAAGCAGTGAGGGAGGCATGGACACTTCACCGATCATCCGCAAGACCGCGGCAGATTTGCGCCTTGCGCCCAACTTTGCCGACTACGAAGGCGAGCGTCGGCGCTTTTCCTGGGCGAGCGTCGGTCGCGAGTTGGCGGCTCAGCCCGGCGGCGCGCTGAACATCGCCTGGCAGGCGGTGGATCGCCATGCGACGGGCGCCTTGCGCGACAAGACCGCGTTCCGTTTCCTGGCGCGCGGCAAGCCGCCGCGCGATGTCGGCTTCGGCGAACTGGCGCGGCTCAGCAGCCGCTTCGCCAACGTACTGGCCGGGCTCGGCGTCGCCCGCGGCGAGCGCGTGTTCGTGCTGGCCGGGCGCATTCCGGAACTCTATGTCGCGGTGCTCGGCGGCCTCAGGCATGGCGCGGTGGTTTCGCCGCTGTTCTCCGCCTTCGGCCCGGAGCCGATCGCGACGCGGGTGAATCTCGGCGCGGGGCGCGTGCTGGTCACCACCGACATGCTTTACGAGCGCAAGGTGGCGAAGTGGCGCGACAAGATGCCGACGCTGGAACATGTGCTGCTGGTGGCCGAGGATGGCGGCAGCAGCAACATTCCCGGCACGCTTGACCTAGCCGCGCTGATGGCGGCCGCGAGCGACGAATCCACGGTGGCGGCGACCGGCGCCGAAGACATGTCGCTGCTGCATTTCACCAGCGGCACCACCGGCACGCCGAAGGGCGCCGTGCATGTGCATGGCGCGGTGGCCACGCACTGGGCCACCGGCCGCTACGCGCTCGACCTCCATGCCGACGACATCTACTGGTGCACCGCCGACCCGGGCTGGGTCACCGGCACCTCCTACGGCATCATCGCGCCGCTCTTGCATGGCGTGAGCTCGATCATCGACGCCGAGGAGTTCGATGCCGAGCGCTGGTACGGCCTGCTGCAGGACGAGGGCGTGACGGTCTGGTACACGGCGCCGACGGCGATCCGCATGCTGATGAAGGCCGGCGCCGAAATCCCGCGCAAACACCGCTTCCCGCGGCTGCGTTTCATCGCCAGCGTCGGCGAACCCCTGAACCCCGAGGCGGTGCGCTGGGGCAAGGAAGTGCTGGGACTGCCGATCCATGACAACTGGTGGCAGACCGAGACCGGCGGCATCATGATCGCCAACACGCCGGCCTTCGACATCAAGCCCGGCTCGATGGGCCGGCCGCTGCCCGGCATCGATGCCGCTATCATGCACCGCGACGCAGACGGCACGGTGACGCCGGTCGAGGAAGCCGGGATCGAGGGCGAGCTGGCCTTGAAGCGCGGCTGGCCCTCGATGTTCCGCGCCTACCTGAACAACGAGGAGCGTTACCGCAAATGCTTCGCCGGCCCGAACAACGAGTGGTACCTGACCGGCGACCTGGCGCAGCGCGATGCCGACGGCTACTACTGGTTCGTCGGCCGCGCCGACGACGTGATCAAATCGGCCGGCCATTTGATCGGACCTTTCGAGGTCGAGAGCGCGCTGATGGAACACCCTGCGGTGGCCGAAGCCGGCGTGATCGGCAAACCCGATCCGGTGGTGGGCGAGATGGTGAAGGCCTTCGTCTCGCTGAAGAAGGGCTACGAGGCCAGCGAGGCGCTGCGCCTGGAACTGCTGGGCCATGCCAGGAAGCGCCTCGGCGCCGCCGTGGCGCCGAAGGAAATCGCCTTTCTGGCCAGCCTGCCGCGCACGCGCAGCGGCAAGATCATGCGCCGGCTGCTGAAGGCGCGCGAACTGGGCCTGCCCGAAGGCGATACCTCGACCCTGGAGAGCGGCTCATGAGCGCCCCGCGCCGGCCGCCCGAAGCGGCGCCAGTCATCCCACGGAGGCGCGCAGCAGCGAACCACCGCCACCCCCGCCCGGCGGGCGGGGCCCGGGGGGTGGGCAGCCATGGTTGATCACCGCGCCCCGCCGCCGCCCGCCGGCCCCGTGCCCTGGGACAAGGCTTTCGCGCTGCGCCTGTTGACCGACATGGTGCGCATTCGCCGCATGGAGGAAAAATCGGCCGAGATGTATGGCGCGGGCAGGATCCGCGGCTTCCTGCATCTCTACATCGGCGAGGAGGCCACGGGCGTCGGCGCGCTGCACGCCCTGTCGCCCGCCGACAACATCGTCGCCACCTACCGCGAGCACGGCCACGCGCTGGTGCGCGGCATGGACATGGGCGCGATCATGGCCGAGATGTACGGCAAGCGTGAAGGCTGCGCGCACGGCCGCGGCGGCTCGATGCATCTGTTCGACGCGGCGACGCGGCTGTATGGCGGCAATGCCATCGTCGGCGGCGGCCTGCCGCTGGCGGTCGGCCTGGCGCTGGCGGCGAAGATGCAGAACGAGCAGCGCATCACCGCCTGTTTCTTCGGCGACGGCGCGGTGGCCGAAGGCGCATTCCACGAGTCGCTCAACCTCGCCGCGCTGTGGCGGCTGCCGGTGCTGTTCTGCTGCGAGAACAATCTCTATGGCATGGGCACGGCGATCGAGCGCAGCGAAGCGCAGACCGACCTCTGCCTCAAGGCAGCCTCCTACGGCATGCCGGCGCTGCGCGCCGACGGCATGGACATCGTCGCCGCGCATGAGGTCACGCAGCAGGCGGTGCGCACGCTGCGCGAAAGCGCGGGGCCGGTGTTCGTCGAATACCAGACCTATCGCTTCCGCGCCCACTCGATGTTCGATGCCGAGCTCTATCGGCAGAAGGCCGAGGTCGAGGAATGGAAAGCGCGCGGCCCGATCCACACCTTCACCGCGCGCCTGAAGGCCGAAGGCAAGCTGACGGAAGCAGAATTCCTCGCCATCGACGCGGCGGCCAATGCCGAGGTCGCCGCGGCGGTGGCCTTCGCCGAGGCGGGCACCTGGGAGCCGGTGGCCGACCTGCTGAAGGACGTGATGACAGCCCCACTCCCCGCCCCCCGCCCCGGCGCGGGTGACGAAGCTTCGCCGCCTGCGGCGGCTCCGTTCGCGGGATGACGCCATGAGCAGGAAACTCAGCTACCGCGAAGCCATGCGCGAGGCGATGCACGAAGCGCTGGCCAGCGATCCGCGCGTGTTCCTGATGGGCGAGGACGTCGGCCGCTACGGCGGCACGTACGCTTTCTCCAAGGGCTTTCTCGACGAGTTCGGCCCCGAGCGCATCCGCGACACGCCGCTGTCGGAACTCGGCTTCGTCGGCGCGGCAATCGGTGCGGCGCTGGGCGGCATGCGGCCCATCGTCGAGGTGATGACGGTGAATTTCAGCCTGCTGGCGCTGGACCAGATCGTGAATACCGCGGCGGCCCTGCGCCACATGTCGGGCGGCCAGTTCTCGGTGCCGCTGGTGATCCGCATGACCACCGGCGCCGGGCGCCAGCTCGCGGCCCAGCATTCGCACAGCCTGGAAGGCTGGTACGCCCATATCCCCGGCATCAAGGTGCTGGCGCCGGCGACCATCGAGGATGCGCGCGGCATGCTGGCACCGGCGCTGGCCGACCCCGATCCGGTGGTGATCTTCGAACATGCCGGGCTGTTCAACCTGGAAGGCGAACTGCCCGACGACTGGAGCGCCGACATAAGCTCGGCCCGGGTGCGGCGCGCCGGCAAGGACGTCGCCATCATCACCCACGGCGGCTCGCTGCCCAAGGCGCTGGCGGCGGCGGATACGTTGGCCGCAAGCGGCATCGAGGCGGAAGTGCTCGACCTGCGCGTGCTGCGCCCGCTCGATGGCGCGAGCATCATGGCCGCGGTCGCCAAGTGCCGCCGCGCGGTGATCGTCGACGAAGGCTGGAAGAGCGGCAGCCTCGCCGCCGAAGTCATCGCGCGCATCATGGAAGACGCCTTCTACGAACTCGACGCGCCGGTGGTCCGGGTCTGTTCCGAGGAAGTGCCGATACCCTATGCGAAACACCTCGAGGAAGCAGCGCTGCCGCAAGCGGAAAAGATAGTCGCCGCCGTGAAAGGACTTTTCGCATGATCGAATTCAAGCTCCCCGCGCTGGGGTCCGACATGGACGAGGGCACCCTGCTGGAATGGAAAGTTGGCGTTGGCGATACGGTGAGGAAGGGCCAGGTGGTGGCGATCGTCGACACCTCGAAGGCGGCCGTGGATATCGAAAGCTGGCAGGAAGGCACGGTGCATCAGCTGATCGCCGAGCCGGGACAGAAGATGCCGGTGGGCACCGTGATGGCGACCTTGCTCGAAGCCGGCGAGGAAGCCCCGGCAAGAGTTGGCGCTGGCGCTACGGCGGCTGCGCCTGTCGCAGCACCACCGACCCCGGCCGCGGCGCCAAGCGCCGCAGGAGCGCCGGCAACACGCCGCATGATCTCGCCGGCGGCGCGCAAGCATGCGGAGGAAAAGGGCATAGACCTCGACCGCGTCACCGGCACCGGACCGCATGGCGCGGTGACGCTCGATGATGTCGAGCGGGCCGCGGCGGCGCAGCCGGCCGCAGCGCCCGAGCCGGCCAGGCCGAGCGACCGCAGCGCGGACATGCGCAGGACCATCGCCGCCGCGATGAGCCGCTCCAAGCGCGAGATTCCGCACTACTACGTCGCCGAGGACATCCCGCTGGCGCAGGCGCTGGCCTGGCTGCAGGCGGCCAACGCCGCGCGGCCGATGGCAGAACGCCTGCTGCCGGCCGCGCTGCTGCTGAAGGCCGTGGCCCTGGCCTTGCAACGCTATCCCGAACTCAACGGCTACTGGCGCGATGGCGAATTCCGGGCCGAGCAAGCCGTCCATCTCGGTGTGGCGATTTCCCTGCGCCAGGGCGGATTGATCGCACCGGCGCTGCTCGATGCCGGGAGCAAGACGCTGACGCAGCTGATGCAGGAACTGACCGACCTGGTCAAGCGCACCCGTGCCGGTTCGCTGCGCAGTTCGGAAATGAACCAGGCCACCGTCACCGTGACCAATCTCGGCGACCAGGGCGCACAGACCGTGTTCGGCGTCATCACGCCGCCGCAGGTGGCGCTGGTGGGCTTCGGCCGCGTCGCCGAACGGCCGTGGGCGGAGAATGGCGGGCTCAAGGTGCTGCCGGTGGTGACGGCCAGCCTCGCGGCCGACCATCGCGTCTCCGACGGCCATCGCGGCGCACTGTTCCTGCGCGAACTCAACGACCTGCTGCAAAGACCGGAGGAACTGGAAAAATGACAGATGCCGAAATCCGCGCCGTGGCGCTGGCCACGCTCTTGTCCATCGCGCCCGAGGTCGAGGCCGACGCACTGCGCGGCGACCGCCCGCTGCGCAGCCAGGTGGATCTCGATTCGATGGACTGGCTGAATTTCCTGCTCGGACTCCACGAGAAACTCCAGGTGGAGATTCCCGAGGCCGATTACGCGCGACTGGTCACCCTTGACGTCGTCGTCGCCTATCTGCAGCGCAGGCTGGCGGCGCGATGAAGCGCCGTCCTGCCTGCCGCCGATGCAACCGCTAGCCGGTGGCCGACCGCCTGACCGGCGGCCTGGCAGCCAGCCGGGGATACACCGCGTCGATGATTTCCGCTTCGCGCGGCGTCAGCGAGAAAAAGCCGTAGCGACGCCAGGCGCGAATCGCGGCGCGAAGTTCCCCGAAAGACAATGCTTGGTTCATGGCCTGCCTCCTGCCGCATGCGTCCTGCCGGCCGGCCCGGTGACCGGGCGGCAACGGCATCCCGCAGTCTGGCACGGGCCGGCGCACTCCGAAGCAACAAGAACTGGCGGAAAAGCGCGCGATATCGCCGCCGTCCCGGGCGCCATGAACCGGCACACCGGCCCCGGAATCGACCGCGCATGACGGACGAGCGCAGGCAGGATCTCGATTTCCTGCTCGAGCAAATACGCGAGGAAGTCCGCAGCACACGCGGCTACACCGGACGCGCGGCGCTCGATCAGCGGGTCGTCGCGGCACTCGGCGCAGTGCCGCGCCATGCCTTCGTGCCGGACGAGCTGCAATACGGCGCCTACGCCAATCGCCCCTTGCCGATCGGCCATGGCCAAACCATCTCGCAGCCCTACATCGTGGCCCTGATGACCGACCTGATCCGGCCCCGGGCCGACGATGTGGTGCTGGAAATCGGCACCGGCTCGGGCTACCAGGCGGCGATCCTGTCGCGGCTGGTGAAGCAGGTTTATTCGATGGAAATCGTGGACGCGCTGGCGCTGCAGGCCGCCGCCCGCCTGCAGCGCCTGGGCTACGACAACGTCGAGGTTAAGGCCGGCAACGGCCGCCAGGGCTGGCCGCAGCACGCGCCCTACGATGCGATCCTGGTCACCGCCGCCGCGGCGACGATTCCTGCCGCGCTGATCGAGCAGCTCAAGCCGGGCGGCAGCCTGGTCATCCCGATCGGTGCCCAGCATGCGGCGCAGGACCTGGTGCTGGTGACCAGGCATGGCGACGGCCGCATCGAGCAAAGGAGCGTGCTGCCGGTGGTCTTCGTGCCCCTGACCGGGGCGCAGGAGCGCTGATCGAAGACCCTTGACCTGCATCAGTTGACCGCGGCCGGTGCAGGCGGATAGTGTCGAGAAACCACGGCGGCATTTGCTGCGCGGGGAATGCATTCGCAGCGGCCTTTTAACGTGAAATACATCGCCAAGCGCAACTTGTCAGGTTCGAGCGCAGCGAGCCGATCAGTAGCCTCCCCGCGAGGGGAGGATGGGAGGGGCGGGCCCATTTGCCAGCTTGAGGCTCTACGACGTCGCGATGTTTCATGATGTGGGGTGCTTAAGCGAAGCCATGAGCGTAAGAGAGGAGAACCGACCGTGAGCAGCCATGAGAACAAGACCAGGGTGACCATCCTGACCGGGACCTATCGCATCAAGGGCTACATCGACCTGCTGCCCGGCGCCCGCGTCACCGACTACATGCAGGAGTCGCGGGAGTTTGTCGCGGTGATGGATGCCGAGATCTACGAAGCGGAAGTGGCGGGCCGGCAGGTGCTGATGGCCCCGTTCATCGACGTGAACCGCAACCACATCCAGATCATCACGCTCTGCTTGGCCGCCGTGGCGGCCGCCCCCCGCAGCGCTGCAACCATGAAGACCCGCATGCGCGCCATGTTC
>JAUYSD010000053.1 GCA_030696505.1 Sulfuritalea sp.
CCATCGCACTTGGCTCCAGAGCTACCCGCGCACGCGCGTCACCTGCGCGGAGGGCGTCCATTCGCACTCAGCGCTGTTTACAGCCAGTATATTCGCAATTAATTGTGGAGTTTACAGGCGGCGGCACGCCGCGGCCGGGCGAGATTTCGCTGGCGCATAACGGCACCCTGTTTCTCGATGAATTGCCGGAGTTTCAGCGCAGCGTGCTCGAAGCCCTGCGCGAGCCGCTGGAAACCGGGCAGATCCACATCGCGCGCGCCCTGCGCCGCGCCGAGTTCCCCGCCCGCTTCCAGTTGGTGGCGGCAATGAATCCCTGCCCCTGCGGCTGGCAGGGCCATCCCGCCGGCAAATGCCGCTGCACGCCGGACCAGGTTGCGCGCTATCGCGGCAAACTGTCGGGGCCGCTGCTCGATCGCATCGATCTGATGCTCGACGTGCCGGCGGTCGATGCCGCCGACCTGTCCGCGCGCGGCGACGGCGAAGCCTCGGCCACGGTGCGCGACCGCGTAGCCGCCGCCCGGGTGCGCCAGATCACGCGCCAGGGCAAGCCCAATGCGCAGCTCGGCCCGGACGAGATCGACTGCCATGCACGCCCCGATGCCGGCGGCGCGCAGTTGCTGAAACAGGCGATGAACCACCTTTCACTCACGGCGCGGGCTTATCATCGCATCCTCAAAGTGGCGCGCACGATCGCCGACCTGGCCCAAGTGCCCGACGGTGCGCCGCTGTCAGCCACCCATATCGCCGAGGCCGTGCATTACCGACGCGGCCTGGCACACTGAGGACAGCGCGATGGCCCAGCAACTGCCCGCTACCGATCTCTCCGCCGCACAACTGCAGGGCATCCTCGGCATCGCCGACGACGCCATCATCTGCTTCGACAAAGAACAGCGCATCATCCTGTTCAACAGCGGCGCCGAGCGGATCTTCGGCTGGTCGGCGGCGGAAGCGCTGGGGCAGGCGCTCGAGCTGCTGCTGCCGCATCGCTTCCGGCCGGGGCACAGCCAACTGGTCGAGAGTTTCCGCCAGTCCTGCGACCTCGCCCGCAGGATGGGCGAACGCCGCGCGATTCATGCCATACGCAAGGACGGCAGCGAGTTTCCCGCCGAGGCGTCGATCTCCAAGCTGGAGCTGAAGGGCGCCCTGGTCTATACGGTGATCCTGCGCGACAGCACCGCGCGCGTGGCGCATGAACGCGAACTCGAAGCGGCCAAGGAAAAGGCCGAGGCGGCGATGCAGGCCAAGAGCATGTTCCTGGCCAACATGAGCCACGAAATCCGCACCCCGCTGAATGCCGTGATCGGCATGACCAGCCTGCTGCTCAACACCCACATCGACGACGAGCAGCGCGACTATGCCGAAACCGTGCGCGCCAGCAGCGAAGCCCTGCTGACCATCATCAACGACATCCTCGACTACTCGAAGATCGAAGTCGGCAAGCTGGAAATAGAGCGCTATCCCTTCGACCTGCGGCGCTGCCTCGAAGAGGCCATGGACCTGATCAGCGCCGAAGCCGGCGAGAAGAACATCAACCTGGCCTATTTCATCGACGACAGCGTACCGGCATCGCTGATCAGCGACGCCACGCGCCTGCGCCAGATCCTGGTGAATCTGCTGTCCAACGCGATCAAGTTCACCCATGGCGGCGAGGTCGTGATCACCGTCGCCGGCACGCCGCTGGACGAGATCCGCTTCGAGATCCGGTTCGCGGTCAGGGACACCGGTATCGGCATTGCCGAAGACAAACTGAGTATGTTGTTCCAGTCCTTCAGCCAGCTCGATGCCTCGACCACCCGCAAGTATGGCGGCACCGGCCTGGGCCTGGCGATAAGCCGGCGCCTGGCCGAAATGATGGACGGCCGCATGTGGGCGGAAAGCCAGATCGGCGTCGGCTCGACCTTCTGCTTCACCATCGTGGCCGAAGCGGCCGGTCCGCAACTGGCCAACAATTTCCTGCAGGAGTACTCCTCGGCGCTGTCCGGCCGGCGCGCGCTGATCGTCGATGACAACAGCACCAACCGCCGCATCCTGGTCAAGCAGGCCCTGACCTGGGGCATGCTGCCCTCGGCGGCGGCATCGGGCATCGAGGCCCTGGATTTCATCCGCCACGGCCAAGCCTTCGACGTCGGCATCCTCGACATGAGCATGCCGGAAATGGACGGCCTGGCGCTGGCCCTGGAAATCCGCAAGCACCGCGACGCGCTGTCCCTGCCCCTGATCATGCTGACCTCGGTGGCCAACCAGCGCACCCGCGACGGCACGATGGACAAGGCCGATTTCGCCGCCTACCTGAACAAGCCGATCAAACCCGCGGCCCTGCTCGACGTGCTGCTCCATGCGATGCGCATCACGCCGATCGACTCGATCGACCGGCAGCCGGTGCGCAGCGACCCGAATCTGGCCGACAGCCTGCCGCTCAAGATCCTGGTGGCCGAAGACAACACCGTCAATCAAAAGGTGGTGCAGCAGTTGCTGGCTCATCTCGGCTATCGCGCCGACGTGGTCGCCAGCGGGGTCGAAGTCCTCGATGCGCTGGAGCGGCAGAACTACGACGTGATCCTGATGGACGTGCAGATGCCGGAAATGGACGGCCTCGAAGCAACGCGCCGGCTCAAGGCGCGCTATGTGGGCGCTGCCGCGCCGCGCATCGTCGCCATGACCGCCAGCGCCATGCCCGGCGACCGCGAGATCTGCCTCGCCGCCGGCATGGATGCCTATGTCTCGAAGCCGGTCGAGCTCGACGACATACGTGCCGTGCTGCTGGCCGTCAGCCAGGCGCCGCGGCAGACGCCGCCGGGTCCGGACCGCGGCGAAGCGCTGCCGGTGATCGACCCGCGCCGCATCTCGGGCCTGCTGGAATTGCAGGACGAGCAGCAGCCGGCCCTGGTCGCCGAGCTGATCGAGCTGTTCTGCAGCGATTCCCCGCAGCATCTGGAGATCCTTGCCGTGGCGATCAGCAACGGGGACGGTCAAGCGCTCGCCAACGCCGCCCACCGCTACCTCTCCAGCATCGAGAATCTTGGCGCCCAGCGCATGCGTCTGCACTGCATGGAGATCGAACGGCTGGGCCGTGCCGGCACGATCGTCGGCGCCAGCGCTGCCCTCGAACAGCTCCGGCTCGAATTCGAGGCGGCACGCACACGGCTGGCGGCAATCGCCGCGAAGCAACCCTAGAACCAAGCGCCGGCAAGGCGCCCAGGAGCATCCCCGATGAAATACCGCATCATTCCCGTCACGCCCTTCGAGCAGAACTGCACCCTGCTCTGGTGCACCAAAACCATGCGCGGCGCCTTCGTCGATCCCGGCGGCGACATTGAGCTGCTGATCGATACGGCCGCCCGGCTGGGCGTCACCGTCGAGAAAATCCTGCTTACCCACGGCCACATCGACCATGCCGGCGGCGCCGGCGAACTGGCGCAGCGCCTGGGCGTGCCGATCGAAGGTCCGCAGCAGGAAGAGAGCTACTGGATCGACCAGCTGGTGGCGCAAAGCCGCAGCTTCGGCTTCCCGCCGGCGCAGGCCTTCACGCCGGACCGCTGGCTCAACGACGGCGACACCGTCACGGTCGGCAACGAGACCCTGCAGGTGATCCACACCCCGGGCCATACGCCCGGCCACGTGACCTACTATCACGCCCGCTCGAAACTCGCCCTGGTCGGCGACGTGTTGTTCGCCGGCAGCATCGGCCGCACCGATTTCCCGCGCGGCGACTACCAGGCGTTGATGGATTCGATCAAGCACAAACTCTGGCCGCTCGGCAACGATGTCGAATTCATATCCGGCCACGGCCCGATGTCCACCTTCGGCGAGGAACGTCTGAGCAATCCCTTTGTCGGCGACCGCGCCTGAATCCAGCGCAACACCAAGGGAGTCCCATGAGCCATAACTGGAAATTCTTCCGCGCCGGCGGCTTCGACCAGGTGCACATCGATACCGCAGCCGATCTGCTGAATCTCAAGGAACTCGACCAGAAACTCTGGGTCGCCCTGTCCTGTCCGGTCAGGGGCATCGAATTCGACGCGCGCAGCCTGGCGCTGATCGATACCGACAACGACGGCCACGTACGCGCCGCGGAACTGCTGGCGGCGATCGACTGGGCCGCGGCCCGGCTCAACGATGCCGAGGTGTTGGCGCAAGGGCTGGCCGGCGTACCGCTGGCCGCGATCAAGGACCCGGCCATACTCGCCGCCGCACAGGGACTGCTGCCCGCGGACGACGAACAGATCGCGGTCGAGGCCGCCAGCGCCGCCGAAACCGAATACTCGGCGCGCGCGCTGGCCGCCTGGGAGGCTTTGGCAAGCAGCGCCGGCAGCACGGTGAAGCCGCTGGGCGAGGCGACCGAAGCCGCCTGCGCCGCCGTCGCCGAGCTCAAGGAAAAGCTCGACGATTTCTTCGTCCGCTGCCGCCTCGCCGCCTTCGACACGCGCGCCGGCGAAGCCTTGAACGCCTCCGACGACGCACTCAAATCACTGGGTGCCACCGCGCTGTCCGCGGCCCATGCCGATATCGCCGCGCTGCCCCTGGCAAGAGTTGGCGCTGGCGCCACGGTGCCGCTCGGCGCCGGCAGCGATTCCGGCATCAATCCGGCCTGGGCCCAGCGCATCGCCACCCTGCGCGAGGCCGCCGTGGTGCCGCTGCTCGGCGCCCGCGCGACGATTTCGGAATCCGACTGGCTGGCGATCCAGGACCAGCTCGCCGGCTACGTCGCCTGGCAAGCCGCGCGGCCCGTCGGCCTGCCGCCCGAAGCCGAGGCCGTGCGCGACCTGGAGCGGCTGGCGCGCTACGTGCGCGACCTGCTGCCGCTGGCCAACAACTTCGTCGCCTTCCGCGATTTCTACACGCATCAAGGCAAGGCGACCTTCCAGATCGGCACCCTGTATCTCGACGGCCGATCCGCCGAACTCTGCGTCGCGGTCAATGACGCCGCCAAGCACGCCGCGCTGGCCGGGCTGTCGCGCATCTGCCTGGTGTATTGTGACTGCACCCGCAACGACGAAAAACTCAGCATCGCCGCGGCCTTCACCGCCGGCGATTCCGATCAACTGATGGTCGGTCGCAACGGCGTGTTCTACGATCGCCAAGGCCGCGACTGGAATGCCACCATAAGCAAATTGGTCGAGCATCCGATCAGCCTGCGCCAGGCCTTCTGGTCGCCCTACAAGCGCCTCATGCGCATGGTCGGCGAGCAACTGCAGAAGCTCGCCGCGAGCAAGGCCACCGCGGTCGAAGGCAAGCTCGGCGCTGCCGCCGTCGGCGTCGGCGTCGGCAAGAAGGTCGAGGCGCCCGCCGCGCCGCAAGCCTTCGACGTCGGCAAGTTCGCCGGCATCTTCGCCGCCATCGGCCTTGCCATCGGCGCGATCGGCACCGTCCTGGCCGGCGTCATGAGCGGGCTGCTCGGCCTCAAGTGGTGGCAGATGCCGCTGGCCGTCGGCGGCCTGATGCTGCTGATCTCGGCCCCGGCCATGGTGCTCGCCTGGTTCAAGCTCAGAAGCCGCAACCTCGGCCCCATCCTCGACGCCAACGGCTGGGCGGTGAATGCGCGGGCGCGCATCAACATCCCCTTCGGCACCTCGCTGACGCAACTCGCGCAACTGCCGCCGGGCGCCGAACGCGCGCTGAGCGACCCCTATGCGGAGAAGGAACAGCCGTGGAAAACCTATGCCGTCATCGCCGCCGTGATCTTCGTCGCCGCGGCGTGGTTTACGCGCTGAGCGTTCAGGGCGAGGCCGTGCCCTCGTCCGGCATGGAAGACGGCACAGGCGGCACAGGCGGCAAGGGTTCCAGCAATTCCCGGATACGCGGTTCGGCGCGCGCCAACAGCGCCGGGTTCTGACTCAGGACCGTCAGCAGGAATTCCCGGTTGGCTTCGATCTGGCGGATCAGGCCCAGGTTCTGCTCGCCGGTCATGGCGCCGCCCCCGGCATCAGTTTGCGCAGTTCATCGACGTCGATCATGTCCTTGCCGCGCCCCGTGCCGGTCTTCATGGCGGTCAGGTGCGGAATCAAAGCCGATGCCATTGCTCGATCAGCTCGGGATGGCCCAGAGATTCCATCGGCACGGGTATCGTTGGCCGCAAACCGGCATCCTTTGCGGCGGAAATAAAGCGATCCAGATTGCCGTCATCCATCGCCAGAACGACATCCACATCCATCGTAACGCGCTGATAACCCTGCAAGGCGACCGCCAGACCGCCGACCAGCACGAAGTCGATTTCCTTCCCGGCCAACAGCTTGATCAAGTCGAACATGCCCACTGCTTCACCCTGTCCCGACCAATATCTGTCGTCAAACCGTGCCAGTTACTACTTACGCTGCCACCTGTTCAAAGGAGAAGTGGGGAATGTCGGCTCGTTGCCGCGCGTGTTCGACGGTAATTGCGACGATGGCACCTGCGGCATTCAGATCGAGCAAGGTGTCTTCGTCGAGGTCGCGGGATTCCGTAACGGCGTCCTTGCGAAACTCGATATACAAAGTGTCGGTGTCCTGAAAATACTTGATGTTCATCTCTCGGCTCCTCGATCGAAGAACGAATTGCGTCCGTCAGGAGATCAGCTTGACTACGCTTTCAAATGCGGTGCCCACGGCGCGCCCGATACCGATGGCAGCATCTCCGCCTTTGCGAATTTTATCGACCTTGTCGGCCGTATCCGCAATACGCCCGATAACTCCGGTAAAGCGCTTCAGCACAGTCTTGCCTTCACCCCCTGACGTGTCAGCATCGGCAACGACGACGCTTTTGCTTGTCGTAAACGCGCCGACGGCCCGCTCAAGCGCGTCATTGACTGGCGCAATGCCACTGATGTTG
>JAUYSD010000167.1 GCA_030696505.1 Sulfuritalea sp.
AGGCGCGAGCGCTTCATCGCGGCGGGATTGCCCAGCGTGCCGTTGCGGCCGAGGAATTCCACGCGGTCGCCGCTGACACTGCGCCCGCGCTCGTCGACGTCGAAGAATGCCACGCGCTCGGCAAACTCCGTGTGGTAAGGATTGCGCGCATACAGCGCACCGCTCTGGGAGGCGATTTCGGTACTCACGTGCATCGCCGATTTGGCCCGCAGATCGCCCAGCACCCACTCGACGTAGCCGGTCGCCGAGAGTTTCCGCATGCGCCCGGATTCGTTGCGCACTTTTAGGACCGAGAACTTGACGGCCGCGTCCATCGCCACATAAACCCAAAGTTCCGAGCGGATGCCGGCCGCCTGGGTCTCGAATACGCTGTAGCCGAAGCCGTGGCGGACCACGTGCGACAGACCCGCGCCGGCCGGCAGCGGCGTCGGCGACCAGACCTGGCCGCTATCTTCGTCGCGCAGGTAGATGGCCTCGCCGCCGGTGTCGCTGACCGGATCGTTATGCCAGGGCGTGAGGCGGAATTCATGGGCGTTCTCGCCCCAGGTGTAGGCCACGCCGGCCTCCGAAATCACGCTGCCGAAATGCGGATTGGCCAACACGTTCGCCCAAGGCGCGGGCGTGGTCTGTCCGGGCGCCAGGGTAATCACGTACTCGCGCCCGTCGGCCGTGAATCCCCCCAGCCCGTTGCGCAGAATCAGATCCTCGCGCTGCGGCGCGGCAGCCGGCGCGGCATCGACACGCTGCGCACGGCTGCGCTTGAGCAGCGGCGGCAAGGTCTCCACTGCGCGGCGCTGGTCGAGCTGCTCCGCCAGGGTGCCGCGCGTGTCGCTGAGGACGACGCGGGCAACCGAGTGGAACAGCAGTCTGTCTTCGTTGGAGATCTGCTCCACCGGCCGCACGAAGATGCCGCCGGGCCGGTCGATCACGCTGGCCTCGATGCCCGAGGCGATCAGTCCGATGATCTGTTCCTGCAGGCGTTGTCGGTAGCCGGCGTGCTCCTCGTTCCAGATCACCAGATCCACCGTCAGGCCCTTGAGGCGCCAGTAGGCATGGGCCTGCACCAGTTGGCGCACCAGATCGAGATTGGCATAGTCGCCGATCTGCAGCAGCACAATCGGCAGATCGCCGGAAATTGCATAGCCCCACAGCCCGGACTGGCCGCGGCGATTGCGGATCAGCAGCGCGGCCTCGGCGCGCAGACCGGGATTGGCGTGGATCACCGAGCTGGCCAGGCGCGCATACAGTTGCGCATCGGCCTCGGTGGCATTGAGCTGGCGCAGCACCACCTGGCTGTGCGTCCAGGTCAGATCGAAGACGCGGTCGGCGAGGTGCCGGTCCTGGTATTTGTCGACCAGCGCCAGCGCCCTGGCGCGCGTTTCGCCGATGCCCGAAACCCGGTTGATGGTCACCACCTGATCGGGATCGAGCGTCACGGTATGACGGATGGCGACGATCGGATCGAGCACCGAACCGGCGCTGCCGGACAGCGGCGCCAGGCCCTCGCTCATGACCAGGGGCGCAACGGTGCTGCGGCCGCGGCCGATGAAGCGCAGGCGATCTGTCTCGTAGGACACCTCGCCCGGCTGCGCCCCATGCACCGTCATCAGATGGAACATCCAGGGCGTCTTTTCGCCGACCGAGCGCGGCCGGCGGGTGCACAGGATGGCGTGCCGCTCGGGGATGATCTCGGTCTGCACGAACAGGTTGCTGAATGCCGGATGCATGGCGTCGGCCGCCGCCGGCGCGATCACCACCTCGGCGTAAGTCGTGATGTCGATCACCCGGCGCCGGCGCGAGCGATTGGTGATGCGCACCCGGCGTAGCTCGATGTCATCCTCCGGCGAGACGACGATCTCGGTATAGGTCTCGAACTCGCCATCGCCGTCAGCCACGACATCACGGCGGCGAAACTCGGCACGGCCTTCGGAGAAAATCGCCTCGAAGCTGTGCGCCCGCTTCAGCGTCGGCTGATGGGCGGTCGACCAGAACTCGCCGCTGGCCCGATCGCGGATGTAGCAGAAGCTGCCGCGATTGTCGCAGGTGCCGTCCTCGCGCCAGCGCGTCACGGCGAGATCGTTCCAGCGGCTGTAGCCGCCACCGGCATTGGTCACCATGACGTGGTAGCGGCCGTTGGAAAGCAGTTGTACCTCCGGTATCGGCGTGTCGGCGCTGTCGAAGACCCGGATCGGCATCTCCGCGGCGACCTGCGATGCGCTCGCATCGGCCAGTTGCGCGATGTGCGAGAACAGCGCCGTGGCCTTGGGAACCCGCTCCTGGAGCAGCAGCATCACGGCCTGGAACAGCCGGTCCGCTTCGAAGCGGCGCTGCATCGGCCGGTCCAGCAGCAGGTAGGCGAGCGCCAGCAGGCTCATGCCCTGGTGGTGCGCCATGAAGGAGCGCACCGTCGCGCTCGATTGCCGGCGCCGCTGCCGTGCCGGGGTGTAGTCGATCGCTTCGAGCATGCCGAACTTGCCCATGAAGCCTTCGGCCGCAAGCCGCTGCAGATTCCGGCAGGCTTCTTCGGGGGCCACCATCAGCGCCAGCACCGAGGCATAGGGTGCGATCACCAGGTCGTCGGCCAGGCCGCGCTTGAGGCCAAGGCCAGGCACGCCGAAGGCGCGGTATTGATAGTTGAGATGCACATCGACGGTGTTGTAACCGGATTCCGAAATGCCCCAGGGCACGCCACGCTGGCGCCCGTACTCGATCTGGCGGGCCACGGCCGCCTTGCAGGTCTGGTCGAGCAGCGTGTTGTCATAGGTTGGCATCACCAGCAGGGGCATCAGGTACTCGAACATCGAGCCGCTCCACGACAACAGCACCGGCTCGCCGCCGGCGCGGGTCAGCAGGCGCCCCAGCGCGAACCAGCTGTCCACCGGCAGTTGCCCCTGGGCAATGCCGACGAAGCAGCACAGACGCGCCTCCGATGCCAGCAGGTCGTAGTAGCTGGCATCCACCCGCCGCTCATCGAGGTTGTAGCCGATGGCCAGCAACTGCCGCGCCCTGTCGAACAGAAAGTCATATTCCATCTGGGCGAACGCGAAGGCCCGCGCCGCCAGCGCTTCGAGCGCCGCCATGCGCTCGCGCGCCGGGACGCTGCCCGCCGCAGCCAATTCGCGCAGGGTCGGAATGCCGACCTGGTCGGCCGCTGCCGGCAACTCGGTCGATGCGAGCCAGGGAGCCAGCACGCGCAACTCGTCCAGCGCCTCCCGACATTGCCGCGCCAGCGCCGCCGCCCATTCGTCGGCCTCGCCCTTCAGCAGGGGATCGTCGCTGCCAGTGAACGCCCGGACAATCTGCGCCTGCAGTTCGGCAGCGGCGCTCGACAAGGCCGTCAACAGCCGGTGTCCCGCTTCGAGCGTAAGCGGCGGAGCCAGCAACGCCGCCTCCAGCTTTTTCTGGAATGCCGCCACCGGCTCGGCCCCCGGACCGTCCGCCGCATCGGCGAGGATGCCCAGCGTGTCGCGCAGGCCGTCGAACAGCCGCGCCGGCAGTATCGGTTCGTCGGCCAGCGCCAGCAGGCCGGCGCGCAAGGTCAGCAGATGGCCGGCGAGATTGCCGCTGTCCACCGTCGAGATGTAGCGCGGCGCCAAGGGCTCAAGCGTCTGCGTGTCGTACCAGTTGAAGAAGTGACCGCGGTGGCGCTCCAGCAGATCCAGGGTGGCGAAGGTGTTGGTCGTGCGCAGCAGGAGTTGTCCGGGCGCCAGGTAACCGAAGTCACAGGCGGAAAGATTGGCCAGCAGCGCCAGCCCGATGTTGGTCGGCGAGGTGCGGTGCGCAATCGCGGCAATCCGGTACTCCTGAAAATTGTCGGGCGGCAGCCAGTGATCCTCGGCGCCGACGAAGTTGTCGAAGAAAGCCCAGGTGCGGCGCGACAGTGCGCGCAGGAATCGGGTTTGCTCGACGCTCAGGCTGGCCTTGCGGCGGGCCAGCGGCAGGCTGAGCCACCAGGCGATCGAGGGGGAAGCAAACCACAGCAGCAGAATCGGCGCGGCCACCGCCAAGGCCGCCGGCGCCCATGCCGCCAGCCCGATTGCGGTGGCCAGCGCCAGCGCCGGCGCCGCCCACATGGTCCGGAGCACGCCGGCCAGGCTGTGGCCATCGCCCCTGGCCGACTCGCGATCCGCCTCGCTCGACGGATTCCATTCCAGCAGCCGCCGCTGCGTGACGAGCATGCGCCAGACGCTGCGAAGGATGGCATCCAGGCTGTAGTACGCCTCGTAGGGCAGGCAGGCGAACTCGAATGCGAACTGCATCAGGCGCCGCGCCGCCGACTGGCCGACAGCCGCGAGATGCTGCCGCAGCAACACCTCGCCGGGCTTGCGCAACAGTTCCACGACCGAGGCGCAGAGCGGCGGAATCAACAGGATGCCGATCACAGACAAGGTCCATAGTCCGACCGCCGGCAGCAGCATCCAGCCCAGCAACAGCAGCAAGGTCAGCGCGGCGGGAATCAGGCTGCGCCGCAGGTTGTCGAACAGCTTCCACTGCGACAGCAGCGACAGCGGATTCTTCCTCGCCGTGTCGCCAGCGCCAACTTTCAAGTCCGGCCGATGGTCGGGAACATGCCGCCGCAGCCAGCCCGCGAGTTGCCAATCGCCGCGTATCCAGCGGTGGCGGCGGCTCACCTCCGCGCTGTAGCGCAAGGGAGTGTCCTCGTAGAGCTGCACGTCGCTGAGCAGGCCGGCACGCGCGTAGCAGCCCTCGATCAGATCGTGGCTGAGCACGCGGTTTTCGGGAAAACGCCCGCCCAGGGCCTGCTCGAAGGCGTCGACGTCGTAGATCCCCTTGCCGATGAAGGAGCCTTCGCCGAACACGTCCTGGTAAACATTCGACACGGTGCGCGTGTAGGGATCGATGCCGGGCTCGCCGCCGTTCAGGCGCGCATAGCGCGAGCGGTTGGTGCCCGGCAGGCTGACCGCGACGCTGGGTTGCAGGATGCCGTAGCCGGCACAGACCCGTCCCTGCTCCTCGTCGTAAAGCGGACGATTCAGCGGGTGCGCCATGGCGCCGACAAATTGCCGCGCCGCATCGCGCGGCAGGGTCGTATCCGTGTCCAGGGTAATCACATATTTAACCCCGGCCAGCATCGCCGTGTCGCCGACGACCAGCGCAAACGCGTCCGCGGCACCCTCGCACTGGCCACCCGCGCCGCCGCGCAGCAGCGCATTGAGGGCCGCCAGCTTGCCGCGCTTGCGCTCATAGCCCATCCAGATCCCCTCCACGGGGTTCCAGCAGCGCGGGCGATGGAAGAGAAAGAATATGTCGTCCCGAGTCCGCAGGCCGGCGCCGACATATTTTTCGTTGAGTTCGAGGATGCCGGTTCGCGCCTGTTGCAGCAGCAGCTCATCCTCGGGCAGAGTTTCCTGGCGGGCGTCGCCATAATCCGTCAACAGGCCGAAATGCAGGCGCTCGTCGCGATTCGCGAGGAACCTGACCTCCAGCGCCTCGATCAGATCTTCGATGCTCGACTTGCTGGTGAGCATGGTCGGCACCACCACCAGGGTGCGCGATGCCGTCGGAATGCCCTTGGAAAAATCCATGCGCGGCAGCGGCTTTGGCTGCACCACGAGAGTGGCGAACCAGTTCGCCAGCGCCAGCGCCAATTGACTGGCGGCCAGCACGGCGAGGACGATCAGCGGCAGCAGTACCCAGACCGACTGCATGGCCGACAGCGCAGCAAACTGCGCGATGCGCTGCACCGCGGGCAGCATCTGCGCCGCGAGCGCCCAGGCGATCGGCAGCGCGACCAGGGTGATGCTGCCCAGGTAAAGCAGCAGCGGAAAGCGGCTTGCCGTCCGCCGCAACGCACCCAGGCGCGAGGGGATCGCGCCGATGGCGCGTTCGAGTTGCGGCAAGCCGCGGTCGATCAGGTAGAAGCCGACGTGCGCCGCCCGCGCGCCTGGCGCATCGTTCCCGTCGGCGGCGGCGCAGGCCAGGGCAAGCGCGCTGCGGGCCACCACCTCCTCGGCCAGCCCGTTCTTCCGCGCGATCCGTTCGGTGGCGTGACGGTAGTGGTCGCGAGTGGCGAAGTCCATGCTGCCGTAAATGCCCGGCGGGTCCTCGCGCAGCGTCCGCTCGACCACGCTCATGCGCTCGACGAAGTCGCGCCAGTCGATCGCGCCCAGCACCCGCAGGCTGCCGATGCTGTTGCTGATCGAAACCTGCCCCGACGCCTGCAGCTGGTTCTCGGTCTGCACCAGTTGTTCGATGGTCAGGCCGGATTCCGCCAGATGCTGTTCGATCCAGGTCAATGGCAAGGCCAGCGCCGGTCCCTTGCCCTGCAGCAGGCGGGCCAGTTCGGCGACGAACGAGCAATTCATCGGCGGCGCCGAACGAGCCATGTCGCCGATCACCAGGATCAGGTTCTTGGCATCGTTTTCGGCGGTTTCCGTCATCTCGTCGGCCCAGCGGACGGCCAGATTGCGCTCCTTCAGGCTCGCGGCGATACGCACGCCGACGCGCCGCAGGTTTTCGATCACGGCCAGACGCAGCATGATCGGAATCGCCCACAACTCGCCCAGATCAAGCGCAGTCACGGTCTGGTAGGCCGTGACGAAGCGGCCCAGGCATTCCGCGTCGACATGGCCATCGCCGTGCGCGACGATGTCCAACGCGATGTCGTAGACCCGCGGCCGCCCGGCCGACTGGCCCTGCGCCAGACGCGGCAGTTCCAGGCTGTAGCCCTTGGGCAGATGCTTCCTGGCGGTGCGGATCTGTTCCTCGATCAGATAGAAGTTGTCGAGCAGCCATTCCCCTGCCGGCGTGATCCGGCGCCGTTTCGCAACGGCGCCGGTCAGCAGCTGACTGACGCCGACCAGCACGCTTTCGTTGGCTGCCAGGCGCGCCAGGAGCTGGTCCGGTGCGCGGCCGGCAGCCAGCCGGTGCGACCCGGCGAGAACCTTGCCGTGCTGCTCCATCTGGTCGGCGCTGAACAAGCTGGCACGCAGCGGCGATTCTTCCTCGGACGCATGCGACGGCCACAGGCTCGCCCGCAGGCGCGTGGTCCACTGTCGCCAAGATCCGTCAAGCCCGTTACCGATATTCAATTCAGCCAGCCTTTTCGCAGTAGTCTTTCGCTGATGCCCATTGCATCGAGCGACCCCAGACCTGGCCGCCTAATCTCCGAGCAACTCGGAAACCGGCTCCAGTTGCTCCACGTGCTGCGCCACCACCTTGACGATGACGGTGATCGGCACGCTTAGCAGCATGCCCCAGATTCCCCACAGCCAGCCCCAGAACAGCAGCGAGATGAATACCGCGGCGGTGTTCATTTTCGCGATCCGCCCCGTCATCCAGGTGACGCCGAAGAATCCGACTGCAATCGCAATCACCGTCGAAGCGCCGGCGACGAGCAGCACCGCGGACAATTCGTCGAACTGCATGAAGGCCGCCATGCCCATGGCCGCAGCCGTAACCACCGGGCCCAGATAGGGAATCACGTGCAGCAGGCCCGCCGCCACGGCCCAGGCGCCGGCGTTTTCCAGACCGATCCAGCGCAAGGCCAGCCACGTCAGCAAGCCCACCAGCACATTGGTCGCCAGCAGCATCAGCATGTAGCGCTGGATCGAATCGTTGATGTCGTCGAGGATGCGCACCGTGATTTTTCTTTTGGACAGCGACGGTCCCGTCACCCGCACCAGTTTCCGCTTGAAGATGTCGCCCGACAGCAGCAGGAAGAAGGTCAGGAACAGCACCATGGTGGCCTGGCCGAGCATCGCCGCAGCGCCCATGGAGCCGACCCAGAGGAAATTGCCGAAGCGGGAGCCGGGTGAGTCGATCACGACGTGGGTCGCCTGCCGCCTCGACTTGCCTGACTGGCCTGTCGCCGCACTGGTCGCCTTCTCGATTTCGCTCGCGGCGGTTTCCACCATCTGCATGGTGCTGCCCTGCCCGCGGTTCAGACTGGCGAGACTGGCCGACAGCTTGGTCGCCGCCTCCGGCAACTGGTCCAGTATCGTCTCCACTTCATCGCGCAGCGAGTAGCTGCCGAAGGCCAGCGCCGACACCACGCCGGCCATCACGATGCTGGTGCCGAGCACGCGCGGCACGCGGATGCGCTCCAGCCAGGCCACCAGCGGACCCAGGGTGTAGGCGAAGAGAATGCCGAGCAGCAGGGAGATGAAAAAGCCCTGCGCCCATCTCAGGGCAAATACCGTCGCCACCAGGGCGATGACGGCCAGCGCCAGATCCCGGCTGCCTTCCAGAACGCTGATCACGGGCGGCGCAGCCGCCGAATCGGGATCTGGTTCAGTCGGGTTGCCGGCCGCAGCGTCCATTTCGATAGCGGGGCCAAGGGGCGTTGGGACAGACATCGGAATAGGTGGTTGTTTCATCAGTCGATCTCGGGCCGCACGGCCAGTGCGCTGATTTCCTCCATGCGCAGCCTCTCCTGCCGCAGGCTGCCGAACCACAGGGCGTAGTGCCGCGTGAACTCCGCGCCGAGGAAAAAAATCTGTGCCGAGTAGTACACCCACAACAGCAGGGCAATCAGCGATCCGGCAGCGCCAAAGCTCGATGCCACGCCGCTGTTGCCCAGATACAGGCCGATCACGTACTTGCCCAGACTGAACAGTCCGGCGGTGAAGGCGGCACCGATCCAGACATCGCGCCACGACAGCGGCGCGTCGGGCAAGGTCTTGTAGATGATCGAAAACATGCAGGCGATGACGGCAAAGGAAACGAGCGACGACATCGTCTCAAGCACCACGGCGGAACTGCCGAGAATTCCATGCGCGTAGCGCTCCGCCATCGCCAGTCCGGCGCTGACGACCAGCGATACGAGCAGCAGAAAGGCCAGCACCAGCACCATGCCGAATGACAGCAGCCGTGTTCTGAGCAGTACGCCGAAGCCCGAGCGGCCGGTCGGGCTAATGCCCCACAGTTCATCGAGGCTGCCCTTCAGCTCGGCGAACACGCTGGTCGCGCCCAGCAGCAGCAGCACGCTGGCGATGAGCGTGGCCAGCAGGCCCGAAGACGGACTCTGCGCACCCGCCAGCAAGGCCTGCATCGCCTTTGCGCCATTCGGCCCGACCAGGCCTTCGAGTTGGGCGACGATCTCGCCCTGGGCCGCCTCGGCACCAAAAAAATAGCCGGCGACCGCAATCGCCAGCACCAGGATCGGCGTCATCGAAAACAGGGTGTAGAAGGCCAATGCCGCGCCTTTGCTGGCGGCACGATGGTCGATCCACGAGACCAGCGAGGCGACCAGGACGATTCTCAACCGTCGCGCCCAATGAATCGGGACGTGGACGATCAGATCGACGATTGCGCTGGCCATGGCTGGTCTCGCCCGGGACGCTTGCGGTGGCTGGCGCAGCACGAACAGGCAGCCGCGGGCAGTGCCCGCGGATCCCTGCTCCCGCTTCGGCTTCAGGATGGCTTACTTGATCCGCATGTCGTTCTTGACGGAGCGGACACCGGCGACACCGCGCGCCAGTTCGGTGGCCTTGTAGATCGCCGCCTGCGAGCTGACGAATCCGCTCAGCTGCACCACGTTCTTGAAGGTCTCGACATTGATTTCGGCGGATTTCAGGGTCGGCTCATTGAAGATTGCCGCCTTTACCTTGGTGGTGATCACGGCGTCGTCGATGTACTCGCCGGTGCCTTCCTGCTTGGTGGTGGACGCGCAGCCGACGACCGAGACCAGCGTGACGGCCAGGAAAAGTGCCGAGATATAGCTTCTAGCTTGTTTCATGATTGATTCTCCAAATTGAAGTTGAACAGAATTCCCGCTCCGGATTCGAGCAATTTGCTTCGCCATCCTCCGGACAGGGAACCGAGCCCCTGGGATGCAAACCGCACACGCTTTCGAAGCCTCAGGGCCAGAATAGTCAAGACGACTGGCGGCGTCAGTGCGCTGGCGTACATAACGCAATACAACGGGATGCGCCGACCAACGTAATTGCAATGATTTCGGCTGCATCGGGCATGGGTACCGCGACCTGTGGCGATCGCCGTCGCGCCAGCGCCAACTCTCTGGCCGGCCTGCCGCAGCGGAAAGGCCGATCAGCGACGGCTGAGCAGGACGAAGACGATCAGCGCGGCCACCGCGGGTATGCCGAATGCCTTCCAGGGATTTTCCCTGACGTATTCCTGGGTGGCGTCGGCAGCGTCCGAGGCCTTTCTTGCGACCGCAATTCGCGCCGCGTCGAGTCGCGATCTCGCATCCCGCAACTGGCCCTCGATCCGGGTACGCGTTGCGGCGAATTCCTCCGCGGTCGAATTCACCACCTGCTGCAACAGGTCGTCGGTATCGGCGACGACGCCCTTGAGGTCCTTGACCAGCCTGTCCTTCTTGACCTCGATGGCGCCGCGATGCTCGAATAATGCAATGTTCATGGTCTCTCCCGATGTTGACGAGCAGCAGCGGCGACCGGAGATTCGAGCGCCGATACTCCCCTGCCGGACATCCTGATCCCTGCCGCTGCGCCGGTCTGTACGCCACCGTACGAATCGGACCATGGACCCGGTGCGAACCGACGCAGTTCGATCGGGCCTATGTGTTCCAGCGCACTGACTGTCGCCGGCGAATGGAGGATAAGTGCACCCTGTGGTTCGGTCGCAATACATCAAAAGGAAACCCAAATGAAAACCCCATCCCGCTTCAAATTAGTCGTCATTTCGGTCCTGCTCGCAGCCGGCCTCGCCGCATGCGACAAGCCCGGACCGGCAGAAACCGCAGGCAAGAAAATCGATCAGACGGCAGAGGCCGCAGGCAAGAAGATCGACCAGACCGCCGAGGCCGCCGGTCGCAAGATCGAGCAAACCGCGGAGTCAGCCGGCAAGACCATCAACGAGGCAACCGACAAGGTGGGCGACAAGCTGGGCGAACAGGGCATGAAAGCCGGGGTCGCCATCGACGACACCGAAATCACGGCGAAGGTCAAAGCGGCGATATTTGCCGAACCCGGTCTGAAGACGCTGCAGATCAGCGTTGACACCGTCAAGGGCGTGGTGACGCTCACCGGATCGGTCGATTCGCCCCAGAGCAGCAGCAGGGCCAAGGAACTCGCGGGAGCGGTGGCGGGCGTCAGGCAGGTCGACAACCGGCTCGTCGCCAAGGCCGTCCAGGGCAAATAGGGGATCCATCGCAAGGTGCGACAACGCACAGATCGAATCGGCAAACCCAGGCATTCTGTAATCAGGTATTCGTTGCCTCCTCCGCAGCGAACCCCTGCACCACTTGGCCCGAAGCAGCAACGCTGCTCCGGGCCTTTTTCATGATGGCGCCCCTGTTTTCTGCACCTGTGAGCGCCAACGCACGGAACGCCGCCGGCTTCGCGAATAGCATAAATGACGGTGGGTGCTGCGAGGCGGCGCCACCGACCCTTCTCAATTTCAATCACCGGGAGCACAGCATGAACAAGGATCAAACCAAAGGCCGCGTCGAGGAAGTCAAAGGCAAGGTAAAGGAAATTGCCGGCAAGCTGAGCGGCGACAAGAAACTGGAAGACGAAGGCAAGCTGCAAAACCTCAAAGGTCAGGTACAGGCCGGTTTTGGCGATCTGAAGGAAGACATCAAGAAAGCCGTCTGAGACCAACGCAGCCTCACATCCCTTGCAGTCGTGCCGCACATTCGTCGGCCGCCTGCAAGGGCTCCGCCCGCGGATGAACAGCGCCTGTCGGGCATTGCCAGCACGAAAGGAAACGCCATGAAACGAATCCATCTGACCGCAATCGCCGCCGCGCTTGCACTCGCCTTCGGCACCCATGCACTCGCCGCCGAAACCGCTCCCCAAACCGAATCCAAGACAGCGTCAGGCAAGACCGCATCCGTCGGCGAGTATGTGGACGATGCCGTCATCACCAGCAAAATCAAGACCGCCGTTTTCCAGGACTCCACGCTCAAGGCGACGGAAATCAATGTCGAAACCCACCAGGGGATTGTTCAGTTGACCGGCTTCGTCAAGTCGCGCGCCGATATCAACCAGGCCGTCAGGCTGGCCAGAGGCGTCAAGGGCGTCAAATCCATCAAGAACGACATGGTGGTCAAGGGCAGGCAGTAAGTCCACTCGCCGGCATCGGGCAAGCGCCGGGCAGTCCGGGAGAGACAACTCCGGCGCGTTCGCCAAGCAGGTTAAGATCAGGCTATTCAGATCCTGGACGTGTGCAGAATCTGCGTTCTCCAGGTACCCAGCCGTCGTTGATAGGGAGAGTAGCCGTGACCATACTTGTAGCCTATGTACCGCGCCCGGAAGGGCAGGCCGCCTTGGATAAGGGAATCGAAATTGCCGGTCGTCGCAAGGAAGCCCTGGTGGTGGTCAACACCAGCCGGGGCGGCAGCGGGGAAGATCCATCGATGGCCGACGTTCAGGATGTCGAGCGCGTCGAAAAATTGCTGATGGCTTCCGGGATCGACGCAACATTCAAGCAGTTTGTTCGCGGCAAGAGCGCCATCGAAGAAATTGAAGAAATGGTCGACTCGCTGCGGGTGTCTCTTGTTGTCATCGGCCTGCGCAAACGCACACCCGTAGGAAAGCTTTTTCTGGGCAGCGTGGCTCAGGACATTTTGCTTACGGTTCCCTGCCCGGTATTGGCGGTGAAGGCTGGATGAGCGCTGTGTCAGGCAGCCGGCCAGGCTGCAAAGCATCTGCCGTCATCCTGCATGGGCCGTCGTGACCGGCGCCTGCCCTGCAGCGACTACATGCGCCACTCGACGTAGGAATAGATGTAGTTCGAGCCGCCGTTTACGTTGCCGAGCAGGCGCGAGGTGCCGAAGATGCCCGAGCGGTGCGTGACGCCGAGGCCGACATAGGTTTCGCCCATGGACTTCACGCCGATCAGGTCGCCCAGGCTGATGTCGACGCTGGGATCGAGATAGTTGAGCAGCCGCGAGCTGCTGCGGCCGCGCGCCAGCTGGTCGCGCAGTTCGACGTAGGGCACGCGCTCGGCATAGGAGATGCCGACGCCCATGCCGAGCCGGGTGCGCACGCGGTGGCTCCAGGGGAAGCCGTAGTAGTAGGCCTTCATGTAGGCGTTGGCCTGCCAGGAATTCTCCTGCAGGCCGCGTTCGTTGTGGCGCAGCAGGCCGACGTAACCGACGAAATCGAGTGGCCAGCCGTTCAGGCGCTCGATGAAGGGACGGCCCAGCTCGATGCCGGCGACGCGCGTCTGGTCGACGGTGTTGGTCGAGGTGCATTTGAGCAGCATCACCTGGGCCACGTCGCAATCGGTGGCCTTGCCGTACAGCGCCTTGACGATCAGCGGCCGGCCCTCGGGCCAGGCGTCGTGCTCGGGAGAAAAATCGTAGGCCAGCCCGAGGTGCCCGGCCAGTTGGGTGCGGCTGTCGACGATGGGACTGGCGCGCACGCCCGAGGCCCAGCGCGTCGCCGATACGCCACCGATCAGCCGCCAGCGCTCGGAAAGCCGGTAGGCCGCGGACAGGGCCAGTTCGGCGTTGATGCCGCCTCCCGGTTCGTAGGCCGGGCGCGTGATCGTCGCTTCGGACGGCCGCACGCCGTAGTAGTAGTTGTTGAGCCGGGCATCGCGTGCAGCGAGCGTGAATTGCGGTTGCAACTGCAGCTTGCCGAGCGCCAGGTCGTAGCGATAACCAGCGCGGATTTCGCTGCCGCCCGATCCGCTGCCGGCATCGCTCAGCACTTCGCCGAACAGCGTGCCCCAGGGTTTGCGCTGCTGGTAGCCGAGCCCCAGGTCGACGCCCGGCCCGCGGTTGGCCATGCCGGCCAGACTCGCGGGAATGCGGTCGTAGGGGTAGCCCTCGAAACGATAGGCGACAAACGCGTCGAAGCGCGAATCGGGTGTTTCCCTGAGTTTCAGGCCGACCCGGTAGGCTTCGAGAAAGACGCGCTTGCTCTCGTAGATGTAGACCGGAACAAAGTCGTTGCGCGTGCCCGCGCCGCTATATATCGAGTTCTCGAAGCGCATGGCCATGCCGAGCCCGGCGCCACCGGTCGCCACCGGCATGGTGGCCGCGACGATCGGAGTATTGGCGGGCTCCACCGCGGCACCATGCGCCGGAAACAGGCACAGGCACAATGCCAGACCCGCCGTTGCCTGCAGTGAATAACCGGGACCAGAAATCATTGCATGCACTCCGCTTTCATTGCGGCGATTGCCGCCGCAGGGTCGAACGCCGATGACATCGGCGCCCGCACCAATAAATTATATGCCCGGCTAGGACAGGCTGGCTACATGGCGCCGAGATCGGAGATCGCATCGACCACCAGGCCCGTGCCGATCGCCAGCATCAGTATGTCGCCGGCAACGCGCACGTAGCGATGCCCGGATGGCGGCGGGCCGATCTGTATCACCAGCGGCGCCGGAACCTCGTAATAGATCACGTCGCGCGGCAACTGGTAACCGACCCGCCATTTCTTGGCCTGGCCCGGCGGCATGCAGCCGTTGTTCTTCTTCGCCAGGCCCGGCGGGCAGCCGCGCCCGCGGTAATGCTCGGCGTAGTAGTCGCGCACCATCACGTGCTGCTGCGGCTGGAAGTGGCGCCTGTCGCTGTCGGAACGGCGGTCGTTGTCCTTGCGCGAGTTGCGGTCGCTGTCCCCGCGGTCGTCCTTGCGATCGCCCTTGCGATCGTCACGCTGATCGCCGCGATCGTACTTGCCACCCTTGTCGTTGCCGGCCCAGTTGGGCTTGTCGGCCATGGCCGGGCCCACCGCGAAAATTCCGGCAATCAGCAGCGCCGTCGCACATTTCGTTTTCAGAGCAAGTAGTTTCATGTTGGATCACCATGTAGTGAATTCATTGAACAGCGAACTGTCCTGCGCAACATAGCCGGCACAGTGCAAACCTTCTGTGCGATACCGTACATTGGCCTGCAACGCCCGGGGCGCGACGGGACTAGCTGTCGCGCCCCAGGCGCTGCAGGATCAGGGCCCGGGTCTCGCCTACCGCCGCGGCAAAGGGACTGCCGGCGGGCGCTGCGGCCTGCCCGATCAACACCAGCGCCTCTTCGTTGCGCTTCAGATCGGAGAGCGTATGCGCCAGGTTGTTGATCACGGCCACGGAATCCGGATGGCGGACATGGGCCCGGCGCAGGACGGCTTCCGCCTGCCCGAGTTCTCCGCGCGCGTAATGCCGATTGGCCAGGCCGATGCTCGCGGCGACATTGTCGGGCCAGCGCTGCAGCGCCGCCGCATACGCGGCAAAGCTTGCATCCGGCGCAGCCACGCGCTCCATGGCCGCAACCGCAGCCAGATAGGCAGACTCGCTGGCGGTCACCGGAATGCGGTCGGGTGGCAGGGTCAGCATTGCCCAGTAATTGCTCTTCTTCCAGGTGTATTCGAAGACCGTGAACGGCACGGCCAGGCGCCGGGTTTCCCCCGAGCGCAGGTAAAGCTCGCCGGCGGAATAGTCGAAACCGACGACGACGGCATAGTGCCAGTTGGTGATGAAGCCGACCCCGGTATCCTGCAGGACCAGCACCGGGTTGCCCGCCGCGACCTCGCGCAGCAGGTCGTCGAAGCGCGGCGCGAGCTGGTAGGAAAGCTTGCCGTAGCGGCGCGGCGCAGCCAGCATTTCGGCCTGCAGGCTGCCTTCGCGCCCGGGCAGGTAGACGCGCCTGACGAGGTCGTCCGGCGTCACCGCCGTGCCGGCATGGACCAGCGTCGTCGCCAGCGCGGCGGGGCCGCACTGGTATTCCTGCTGGGCAAAGAAAGGCACCTCGCGCAGTTCGCTGCGCTCGGCCACGCCTTGCGGCCAGGCGTCGCGCAAGCCCATGGTTTGCGGCACCAGCGAGGCGCAGCCGCTGAGGCCCGCCAGCACAAATAGCAAAAAGGCGCCCGCGCAGAGGCGGGCGCCTGCGAACCGAACCAGAAAGCCGGGCATCGGTGACTTTCGGGGCCGGTGCGGGATTCGACAGCCTACTTGCGGAAAGCGAAGTACCAGATGAAGAAGACGACCAGGATCAGCACCACCAGACCATCGCCACC
>JAUYSD010000313.1 GCA_030696505.1 Sulfuritalea sp.
TGTCGACCTTCTCGCACCGCACCTGCGAACTGGCCGACAACGAGTTGATCTTCAAGCCGCAGTCCGACCTGGCGATCCTCAACTACGTCTGCAACTACATCATCCAGAACAACGCGGTGAACAAGGATTTCGTCGCCAAGCACGTCACCTTCGCCCAGGGCGTCACCGACATCGGCTACGGTCTGCGGCCGAACCATCCGCTGGAGCAGGTCGCCGGCAACAACGGCTACCCTGGCCCGGACGGCAAGCCCAAGGGCAACCCGCTGGCGGCCAAGCCGATCGATTTCGAGGCATTCGCCAAGTTCGTTGCCGAATACACGCTGGACAAGGCGCACGAGATTTCCGGCGTGCCCAAGGACAAGCTCGAAGCGCTGGCCAAGGCCTATGCCGATCCCAAGACCAAGGTCATGTCCACCTGGACCATGGGCTTCAACCAGCACACGCGCGGCACCTGGGTCAATAACATGATCTACAACGTGCACCTGCTGACGGGCAAGATCTCCGAGCCGGGCAACAGCCCCTTCTCGCTGACCGGCCAGCCTTCCGCCTGCGGTACGGCGCGTGAAGTCGGCACCTTCGCCCATCGCCTGCCGGCCGACATGGTGGTGACCAACCCGAAGCACCGCGAACTCTCCGAGAAACTGTGGAAGCTGCCTGCCGGCGTGATTCCCGACTGGGTCGGCTACCACGCCGTATTGCAAAGCCGCATGCTGAAGGACGGCAAGATCGGCTTCTACTGGACCTCGACCACCAACAACATGCAGGCCGGCCCCAACATCAACGGCGAAATCTATCCGGGCTGGCGCAATCCGAAGGCCTTTGTCGTCGTCTCCGATGTCTACCCGACGGTTTCGGCCATGGCGGCCGACCTGATCCTGCCCTGCGCGATGTGGATGGAGAAGGAAGGCATGTTCGGCAATGCCGAGCGGCGCGGCCAGATGTGGCGTCAGCAGGTCAAGGCGCCCGGCGAAGGCCGTTCCGACCTGTGGCAGTACATGGAGTTTTCCAAGCGCTTCAAGGTCGAGGAAGTCTGGCCGAAGGAGATCCTCGACAAGAACCCGGAGTACAAGGGCAAGACCCTGTACGACGTGCTGTATGCCAACGGCCAGGTCGACAAGTTCGCCAAGGCCGAGACCGCGACGGTCAATGCCCACGCCTGGGCCGGCTACACCAACGACGAATCCGAGGCCTTCGGCTACTACGTGCAGAAAGGCCTGTTCGAGGAGTATGCGAGTTTCGGCCGCGGCCACGCCCACGATCTGGCGCCCTTCGATGTCTATCACAAGGCGCGGGGTCTGCGCTGGCCGGTGGTCGATGGCAAGGAAACCCTGTGGCGCTTCCGCGAGGGCTACGATCCCTATGTGAAGAAGGGCGAGAGCCTGCGCTTCTATGGTCACCCGGACGGCAAGGCGAAGATCTTTGCCCTGCCTTATCAGCCGGCGGCGGAAATGCCGGACAAGGAATATGACCTCTGGCTATGTACCGGGCGCGTGCTGGAGCACTGGCATACCGGCTCGATGACACGCCGCGCGCCGGAGTTGTACAAGGCCTTTCCGGACGCGGTGGTGTTCATGCACCCCAAGGACGCCGAGCGCCGCGGCCTCAAGCGCAACGACGTGGTCAAGGTCAGCAGTCGTCGCGGAGAAATCCAGCTGCGGGTAGACACCAAGGGCCGTAACAAGCCGCCGGAAGGGTTGATCTTCATACCCTTCTTCGACGAGAGCCGCCTGGTCAACAAGCTCACCCTGGACGCCACGTGTCCGCTCTCGAAAGAGACGGACTTCAAGAAGTGCGCAGCCAAGGTGGTCAAGGCCTGAATGCGCTGACGGATGAGTTGAGAGAGATCCGCGGGGAGTGACAAGCGTTTTGCGCTCCCCGCCCGGGAATCATGGACAACGAGACCAAGCCCAGTGCCGCGGCGCGGCGCCAGTTCCTCGCCGATACGGCGCGCATGGCCTGCGGCGTCGGCCTGCTGGGGCTCGGCGTCGGGCTCTATGCACAACACGCCAAGGCACTGCCGCCGGCGGCGATCCGGCCGCCGGGCGCCTTGCCGGAAGCCGGGTTTTCGGCCGCCTGCATCCGCTGCGGCATGTGCGTGCGCGACTGTCCCTTCGACATCCTGCACCTGGCCAAACCCGAAGAGCCGATGTCCACCGGCACGCCCTACTTCGTCGCGCGCCAACTGCCTTGCGAAATGTGCGAGGACATCCCCTGCGTGAAAGCCTGCCCGACCGGCGCGCTGGATCATTCGTTGAAGGACATCAACAAGTCGAAGATGGGTCTTGCGGTGCTGGTCGACCACGAGACCTGCCTGAATTTCCTCGGCCTGCGCTGCGACATCTGTTACCGCGTCTGTCCGGTGATCGACAAGGCGATCACGCTCGATCCGCAATCCAATGCCCGCACCGGCAAGCACACGTTGTTCATTCCGACGGTGCATTCCGATCACTGCACGGGTTGCGGCAAGTGCGAAAAAGCCTGCCCGACCGAGGTCGCCTCGATCAAGGTGTTGCCGCTCTACATGGCCAAGGGGCAACTGAGTTCGCACTACCGCCTGGGCTGGGTGGAAAAGGAAAAAGCCGGCGGCAGCCTGGTGGCGCCGGAAGTCGAGCACAAGTACAACATGCCCGAGGGCATGCAGTATGAGCACGGCAAGGGGCTCTCGGGTAGTTCAGGCGCCGTACCGCCAGCGCCAACTCCTGCCGCACCCGTCGCATTGCCCAAGGCATTGCAGGGGAGCAAGCTATGAACGCCATCCTGAAAACTTCGCCGCCGCGTCCCGGCGCCGAAGCCGTTGCCGCCAAGGGCTGGCTGGCCGCGCACAAATGGCTGATCCTGCGCCGTTGCAGCCAGCTCGGCATCCTGCTGCTGTTCCTGGTCGGGCCGTGGTTTTCGTTGTGGATCGTCAAGGGCAACTTGAATTTCAGCTACACCCTGAATTTCCTGCCGCTGGCCGATCCCTACGTGATCCTGCAGTCGCTGGCTGCAAGGCAGGTGCCGGAGAAGATGGCGCTGACCGGGGCGGCCATCGTACTGCTGCTGTATCTGCTGGTCGGCGGCCGCGCTTATTGCTCCTGGGTCTGTCCGGTGAACCTGCTGACCGACTTCGCCTACTGGCTGCGCGTGCGGCTGGGCTTGAAGGGCAGCGCCCACATCAGCCGGCCGACGCGCTACTGGGTGCTGGGCATGACCCTGGTCGCGGCCGCGGTCAGCGGCAGCATCGCCTGGGAAATGATCAACCCGGTGTCGATGCTGCATCGCGGCCTGTTGTTCAGCATCGGCCTGGCCTGGGCGGTGCTGCTCGCCGTATTTCTGTTCGACCTGTTCGTCATGCGCCACGGCTGGTGCGGCCATCTTTGCCCGGTGGGTGCCTTCTACAGCCTGATCGGCAAGTTCTCGCTGACAAGAATCAAACTGCCGGCCCGCGCTGCCTGCAACGACTGCATGGACTGCTTCGCCGTCTGCCCCGAACCGCAGGTGATCCGGCCTGCGCTGAAGGCCATCGCCGGCACGCCGCCGGTGATTCTCGAAGCCAATTGCACCAACTGCGGCCGCTGCATCGATGTCTGCTCGAAGGATGTGTTCGCCTTCGGCACCCGCTTCAACACTACCGTCGCACCCGTAACCGGCCTCGCTCAAGCGGCGCCGAAGTGATCAACGTTCAATTTCGTCTGGGGAGTCCATCATGAAGAAAACCGTCACCATCCTTATGGCATCACTGCTGACCGTCATCGTGGGTTGCGCCAGCTACGAACCCCTGGTTTCGATGCGCGGCGTCGATGTCGCCGCGCCGGATGCGGCGCCGGAAGCCAAGGCCTACTCCGGCAAGCGGCCGGGCACGCAACCGGTCGTGGCGCGCACCTTCAGCACCCAGCCGCCGGTGATTCCGCATGCGGTGGACAATTTCGACGAGGTGACGCTCACCGAAAACCAGTGCCTGGATTGCCATGGCCCGGCCAACTATGTGAAGAAGAATTCGCCGAAGCTGGGCGACAGCCATTTCGTCGCCGCGACCAAGGCCTTCGATGCATCGCGCCATGTCTGCACCAGTTGCCATGTCGCCCAGGTCGATGCGCCGGCGCTGGTCGAGAACCGTTTCATCGGCAACATCAAGTAAGGCTGATCGCAGCCACCGGGCAGGGCGCCACGCAGGCGCCGCAGCCCGTGCATAAAGCAGTATCGACCTCGGCGACCGGCGGCCCGCCGAGGCGCGGGCTGAAGCGGATGGCCGTCACCGGGCAGGGGTCGCCGCAGACCCGGCACTCGACGCCGCGCTTGGCCAGGCAGCCATCGGCCACCTGCGCCTTGATCGACCAGGATTCGCGACCGTCGCGCACCAGGGCGCGGTCCTTGCAGGCCGCCGCGCACTCGCCGCAGAAAGTGCATTCGCCGCGCTTGAAATCCACCTCCGGATAGCCCCGAACGACGACGATGATGCGCGTCGGGCAGACCGGCACGCAGGCAGCACAGCGCGTGCAGGCATCGAGGAAGGCTTGCTCGGCCAGCGCCCAGGGCGGGCGTTGCGGATTGCGGCGGGCCTTGAAATCCCCCCGCATGAACTGTCGGCGACTGACCATGGAAGAATGCGTTTGAACCGGAAACGGGATTTTGCCAGCGCAAACCCCTGGCGTCGGATTGTGCGCCGCTTTACGCGTGCCTGCGAGATTTGGAAGTACTTGTCCGCGGCATCGGGTTTGTCACAAAATCTCACCATTCCCCATTTGGATTCGGAGTGGATTAGTCTAGTCTAATATTGAAGTCGAATAGAAATTGACCCTTTTCCACCAATCAAGCAGAAAGGAAATCATCATGAGAACCAAGTTCACGCAGATAGCGTTTCTGGC
>JAUYSD010000336.1 GCA_030696505.1 Sulfuritalea sp.
GGCCTCGAATACCTCGGCATCGGCTATTGGTGGATGCTGGTGCTGGCACCGATCAGCGTCGGCCTGATCGGCATCGTCATCGAGCGCCTGATGCTGCAATGGCTGTACAAGCTCGACCACCTTTACGGCCTCTTGCTGACCTTCGGCCTGGCGCTGATGATCGAGGGACTGTTCCGCGATCTGTATGGCGTGGCCGGCCAGCCCTATTCAATTCCCGACGAGTTTGCCGGCGCCTTCAATCTCGGCTTCATGTTCCTGCCCAAATATCGCGCCTGGGTCGTCGTCGCCTCGCTGACGGTCTGCCTTGCCACCTGGTACCTGATCGAGAAGACGCGGCTGGGGGCCTACCTGCGCGCCGCCACCGAGAACCCCAAGCTGACCCAGGCCTTCGGCATCAACGTGCCGCTGATGGTGATGCTGACCTACGGCTTCGGCGTCGGTCTGGCCGGATTCGCCGGCGTGCTGGCGGCCCCGGCCTCGCAAGTCGGGCCGCTGATGGGCTCCAACCTGATCATTGTCGTCTTCGCCGTCGTCGTGATCGGCGGCATGGGCTCGATCCTCGGCTCGGTGGTGACGGGACTGGGCCTGGGCATCATCGAGGGCATGACCAAGGTGTTCTGGCCCGAGGCCAGTTCCACGGTGGTGTTCATGATCATGGCGGTGGTGCTGATGATCCGTCCGGCCGGTCTGTTCGGGAGGGAGAAATGAACCGGCGCGTGACCGTCGCCTACTTGCTCGGCCTCGGCCTCTTGCTGCTGGCGCCGATGTTCATCTATCCGATCCTGGTCATGAAGGTGCTTTGTTTCGCGCTGTTCGCCTGTGCCTTCAACCTGCTGCTGGGCTATACGGGTTTGTTGTCCTTCGGCCACGCGGTGTTTCTCGGCACCGCGGGCTATGTCACGGGCCATGCGCTGAAGGTCTGGGAATTGCCGACCTTGCTCGGTCTCTTGGCTGGCACGGTCGCCGCCGCGGCACTGGGCTGGGTCATCGGCAGTCTCGCCATCCGCCGCCAGGGCATCTACTTCGCCATGGTGACCCTGGCGCTGGCGCAGATGGTGTTCTTCTTCTTCCTCCAGGCGCCCTTCACCGGCGGCGAGGACGGCCTGCAGGGCGTGCCGCGCGGCAGCCTGTTCGGCCTCGATCTGGCCGACGACATCAATCTTTACTATCTCGTCGTGGCGATCTTCGCCGGCTCCTTCTGGCTGATCCAGCGCACCATCCATTCGCCTTTCGGCCAGATCCTCAAGGCCATCCGCGAAAACGAGCCGCGCGCGATTTCGCTGGGCTATGACGTTGCCAAATACAAGCTGCTGGCCTTCGTCCTCTCGGCCGGCCTGGCCGGGCTGGCCGGCGCCACCAAAACGCTGGTGTTCAAGTTCGCCACGCTGACCGACGCCCACTGGCACACCTCGGGCGAGGTGGTGCTGATGACGCTGCTGGGCGGCATGGGCACGGTGTTCGGTCCGGTGGTCGGAGCGACCGTGATCGTCACGCTGCAGAACGAATTGGCCGACAAGGTGGGTTCCCTGGTCACCGTGATCATGGGCGCGATTTTTGTGATCTGCGTGCTGGCCTTCCGCCGCGGCATCGTCGGCGAATCACTGGCGCTGTATCGGCGAATCATCGGGCAGAAGGCGGGGTAAGCGTTCCACGAAACGCGGCGCCGACGCTGATCGCCGTGCCGCCAGCGTCGACTCTTGCCGAAGGTGGAGGAAAATCTTAGCCCGGTTCCTGGTGTATCTTGGAAACGCGATGATCTACCTCGTCCTTGCTCATCCCTATCCCTCGCAATCGCGAGCCAACCGAGTGCTGCTGGACGCGGTGCGCGATCTGCCGGGGCTTGAGGTGTGCTCGCTCTACGACCGCTATCCGGATTTCGACATCGACGTCGCCGCCGAGCAGGCGGCGCTGAGCCGTGCGCAGTTGGTAGTCTGGATGCATCCGCTGTTCTGGTACAGCGTGCCGGGCCTGCTCAAGCACTGGTTCGACCAGGTCCTGAGTCATGGCTGGGCTTATGGCGATGGCGCCGCCGCGCTGCACGGCAAGGATTGCCTCTGGGTCGCCAGCACCGGCGGCACGCCGCAAGCCTATTCGGCGGCAGGCGTCCATCAACGCCCCTTCGCTGACTTCGTACCCCCGATCGAGGAAACGGCGCTGTTTTGCGGCATGAACTGGCTTGCGCCCTGCATCCTGCACGGCGCAAACGAAATTGACGAACCGCAACTCGCGGCCCATGCCCGGCTGTTGCGCGATCGGCTGGAGCAATGGCTTGCGCTTCAGGCAGACGCTGCAGGCAAGGCGGGCCAGGCGCCATGATGCGCGACGCCCTGATCTACCTCGCCGCGGCGGTGCTCTGCGTGCCGCTGGCGAAGCGCTTCGGGCTCGGCTCGGTGCTCGGCTACCTGATCGCCGGAACCGTGATCGGGCCGTGGGGCTTCGGTTTCGTCAGCGACGTCGAATCGATCAGGCATTTTTCCGAGTTCGGCGTGGTGCTGATGCTGTTCCTGATCGGCCTCGAACTCGACTCGAAGCGCCTGTGGGCCATGCGCCGCGAAGTCTTCGTCAACGGCAGCCTGCAGATGACCGCCTGCGCGGTGCTGCTGGCCGTGGCGGGCGCCGCCTTCGGCTTCGACTGGAAGCTGGCGATCATCGCCGGCCTGGCCCTGTCGTTGTCCTCCACCGCCATCGCGGTGCAGACCATGGGCGAGCGCAACCTGCTGCCGGCCCCGACCGGGCGCAGCGCCTTCGCCATCCTGCTGTTCCAGGACATCGCGGCGATTCCGCTGCTGGCCGCCATCCCGCTGCTCGCCACGCATGCGGCGGCGACGGCCACGCCCGGGCTCGATGCGCTGAAGGCAGTCGGGGCGATTGCCGGCATTATCGTGGTCGGCCGTTACCTGACGCGGCCGGCGCTGCGGCTGATTGCGGCGGCCGAGACGCGCGAGGTGTTCACCGCCTTCGCCCTGCTGCTGGTGCTGGGCATTTCGCAACTGATGTCGCTGGTCGGTCTTTCGATGGCGCTGGGCGCCTTTCTCGCCGGCGTCCTGCTGGCGAGTTCGGAATACCGCCACGCCCTGGAAACCGACATCGAGCCGTTCAAGGGCCTGCTGCTCGGCTTGTTCTTCATTTCGGTGGGCATGGCGATCGACTTCGGCCTGCTGCTGGCCCGGCCGGGCAGCGTCGCCCTGTTGCTGGTCGGCTTTCTGGCGCTCAAGACCGCGATGCTGTGGCTGCTGGCCTGGTCTATCGGCATCACGCCGCGGCAACGCGGCCTGTTCGCCCTGCTGCTTTCGCAAGGCGGCGAATTCGCCTTCGTGGTGTTTGCCGCGGCGCAGGGCGCGAGCTTGCTCGACCGCGAAACCGGCGGCCTGCTGACGATGGCAGTGGCGCTGTCGATGGCCTGCACGCCGCTGCTGCTGCTGGTCCATGATCGCCTCGCCGACCGCTTTGCGGCGAGGCAGAAGCGCGAGGCCGACACCATCGACGAAGCCGCCGACGGCGCCGTGCTGATCGCCGGCTTCGGCCGCTTCGGCCAGATCGTCGGTCGCCTGCTGTTCGCCAATGGCATGCGCGCGGTGGTGCTCGACCACGATCCCGACCAGATCGAGATGCTGCGCAAGTTCGGCTACAAGGTTTTCTACGGCGACGCGACGCGGCTCGACCTGCTGCTCGCCGCCGATGCCGGCAAGGCCCGGCTGCTGGTGAACGCGATCGACGACGTCGACGACAGCCTGGCCTTGGTCGACATGGTGCGCGCCCATTTTCCGCAACTCAAGATCGTCGCCCGCGCCCGCAACGTCCGCCACTACGTCGAATTACGCGCGCGCCAGGTCGAGGTGATCGAGCGCGAGACCTTCGAAGCCGCGCTCAAGACCGGCCGTCACGTGCTCGAAGCGCTGGGCGTCGATCCCTATCGGGCGCGTGAAATGGCCGACGCCTTCCGCCGTCACAATGTCACCACCATGGAAAGCCTGATTCCGCATTTCCAGGACGAGAACCGCATGCTGAGCGTGGCCAAGGCCGGCCGCGAGGAACTGGAAGAACTCTTCAGTCGCGACCGGGAGAAGTTCGAGGAGAGACGCAAAGGCGGGTGGAACTAGGGCACAGGCTTGATGCGGACCATCGTGGCGCGAGACATGAATCGAAAGGGGTGTGCGATTCATGGACGCGCCGGTCAGGCAGATTCCCCAATTCGCCGACGAGGCGGAATCGCGTACCTTCGCCAAGGACAACAATCGCCGTACCGCCAGCGCCAACTCTTGAGCCGGCGTCTTTGCCGTGGCCCCGAACCGGACCCAAATCACGCTGATCGGGCGCAAGTCCTCGGGATCGATGAGCGGTTAAAGTTCGGTCACAACGGTCCTTGAACGCTTGCTGGTCGAGCGGCGGCAACATTGGGCTGCGCAGCGAGGCGGACGGAGGCATCCAATGACGGTCACGCTGATGATCCTATTCGAAATTGACTGATCGCCAGCAGCAGGTGACCGGCGTTGCGACCTTCTTCCCGGTTGCCGTCATCGCTGACCAGCAAGACTGAGGGAATCCCACCGATCAGCGCCGCCGCGACCCCTTCGGCACGCGCGAGGTCGCGCAGGCCGGGAACACTGACCGCCTGCGCGGCGGAATCAGTGCCATTCCAAAACCACAGGCGGAAGGGTGCCGGGGCGCGAAACAGCGGTCCCGCGATCACCAGATAACCGCTCAATGCCGGCACCCAGGCGATGCCGCGGATGCCCTGGCCGTCAAGATCCAGCAAGCGGACTGCAACGCCGATCGGCGTGCCGGCATCGAAGAGGGCATCCGGGGACGCGAGCACTGCCAGCACGGCCTGACCTTCGATCAGCGGACCGCGCAGACCGACCAGGAGCTGCGTGCCGTCCGGTGACATTTCAAGTGCCTCGATGTTCAGCCCGCCCTCCTCCTTGACATCGGATACGTCAGCCGCGGCGGCGAGCGCCGGATGGGCGGCGATCAGCGCGGGCAGCAAGCCCTCGGTCAGCACCGCATCGGTGATCGATTCGCCAGTCAGCCGGAAACGCAGCAGCCGGCACCGCGATTTTTTTCGTTTGCCGTCGCTGTCGCGGGAATGCGAGGTGATGGCGTAAAGGAAGCCGTTCGGACAGATGGTGAGGCCTTCCAGATCATTCAGTCGGTCCGGTGTGGCCACAGAAATCGGCGGCCCGGCAAGGCGCCCGTCGGCCGTGAAGGAAATCAGGCTGAACGGATGCTCCTTCTCGTCTTCCACCACCAGAAAGCGAGCGTCCGGCAGTTGCTGGATCGCCGAAGGTTCGTAGATGCCGGCCAGCGGCTGAAAGGCGAGCGGGGCCATCGGCAGGGGGCTATCGTCGTACTACCGCTTGTTGCAGGCTATTGCCTGGCAGCAGGGGCAACGCAGAGCCTGCGGCCGGCTCGACCAGCAACATGACCCGGTGACGCCATTGCGGATTGAGGTGCGGTAGCGGTTTGGTGCAGGTCAGTTCGATCATGATCGAAAGGGATGGCCGCAATTGTGAATGTGCGGAGATACTACTCGCACTGGCATTGTTCGGATCAGGGCACGGAGCACCCGGTGGTGACTGGCCGCTTCCAAAAAACGGAATGCCACGAACCGCTTTCCGGCGATGAATCCGAAGAGGGGTCGGTCGCTTCGTGCCTACGGCTGCCTATCAAATGGAAGCATCTTCAATGGCCGCTGCTGGCGGGTTTGCGGCCATGGACTCATCCGGCTGAAGAGCCTGCTCGAGGATAGATTCCTCTTCGACGTCGCACGGTACGATCTCCTTGCGTTTCCAGGGAATCGCTTTATTTCGACGCGTCGGGCACTTCGATGTAATCAGCATTGCAAGTTCTCGACCGCGGGCGCATCATCCATCTCGCAAAATGCTGGATAGGCTCTAATCAGCCGCCGACTTGACGTGGCACGATCCGAAACAGGCTGGATGGCAAATGGATAATCGCCGGTACTATGGTCTCGATGCCTTGCGCGGCGGCATGATGATGCTGGGTATCGTTCTGCACGCCTGCATGCTTTATCTCGCCGAGCCGCCAGCGCGATATCCTTTTCCCACCGACCGCAACACGGCATACGCCTTCGATGTCGTTCTCGCTTTCATTCACAGCTTTCGCATGCCGACGTTTTTCGTCCTGGCGGGTTTCTTTACCTCGCTGCTGATCGAAAAGCGCGGCCTGCGCGGCACCTACACCAACCGCGCGAAGCGGATCCTGGCGCCGCTGGCCGCGGGTGTGGCAACGATATTGCCGATCACGGCCCTGTTCATGGCGACTTTCATGATCGGCGCCCGCTACGGAACGCACGACCTCATCCCCGCCGCCGATGCCCTTCAGGCGTTCAAACAGGAACTGATTGCACAGGGTTTCCCGATCGACAAGCCGACTCTCGGGCACTTGTGGTTTCTGTATTACCTCTGCTTCTTTTACCTGCTGATCCCGCTGTGCGACTTCCTGGTTCGGTACAGCCTGAGGCATGCGGACCGGGTGAAGCAATGGCTGGTTTCACCGGTATTGCTGATGACGTTTGCGATGTTGACGGCGGCAAGCTTGTGGCCTTTCCAGGGTGGCATGATATTCATGGAGTACTCGTTCCTCAAGCCGCATTTGCCGGCGTTACTCTATTTCGCGCTTTTCTTCATGCTGGGTTACGCCTTTCATCGCTACCCTGCTTTCCTGCAAGCACTGGAGCGACGCGTCTTGTCGCTGACCGTGATTGCGGTCGTGCTGTTTCCGCTTGCGCTGTATGCGAGTCATCTCGACGTCAGCGCCGGCGGCAATAGCGTCGCGTTTCATCTAGGCGCGGTGCTGGCACACGGACTCTGCACATGGGTTCTGGTCTACCTGTTTCTGGGTTGCGCCTTGCGTTTTTTCGACCGCGAATCACCCTGGATCATGTATGTGTCGCAATCGGCTTACTGGGTCTTTCTGGTGCACTTGCCGCTGGTTTTTCTCGCCGGTTGGTGGTTGTTGCCATTCGATCTTCCGGCCGCGCTCAAGTTTGTCCTCGTTTGCGGCTTCACCTCGGTCGTGGCCTTTACGACATTTCACTATTGGGTGCAGAAAACCTGGGTCAGTGATTTTCTGTATGGGCGCCGCTTCGATCTGGATTGGCCATGGCGGGAATCGGCGACTTCTCGCTCGACTCTCCACACGCGAACATGAATCCCGACAGCGCCCGCATGAATCGTTTCACGCTGTGCTTTGCCGACGCGGAACTGGAGAAGGCTTTTGCCGAAGAACAGGCACGCAAGTCACTGCGACCGATTCGAATCGCACTGGTCTGCGCCGCCGCCCTGGCCGTGTTTTTTCTATGGCCGGCGACCTTCTGGTTCAGCCCTTCCACACGGGACTGGATGTCGGGAATGATTGGCCTGGCGCTCGCCACGATCGGCCTTTGCTATGCCCTGACCTATAAAAGGATTTTCTTGTACCGGCATCAGTGGATGATGCTCGCCATGGCCTGCGCGATGTCATTGGGACTGATTCGGGCCGTGTCCCTATCGCCGACGTTCGAGGCGTCAGGATTTTTCATGGTGGTCATTCATTTGTTCAGCATCTACGGCGTTTTTCG
>JAUYSD010000346.1 GCA_030696505.1 Sulfuritalea sp.
AGCCGCGCAGCGGCGAACAACCGTCACCCCTTTCCCCGGGAAAGGGGTTGGGGGAAAGGCACATGATGGGACTGGAACTCGAAGTTCGCGAACTGCGCGCCGGCTATGGCGGCCTGCCGGTGCTGCACGGCATTTCGCTGATCGCGCCGGCCGGGCGCATCACCGTGCTGGTCGGTGCCAACGGCGCCGGCAAGACCACGCTGCTGAAGACGCTGGCCGGCGTCATGGCGCCGGTCTCGGGCAGCGTGCTGATCGATCGCCAGGCTCTGTCCGGCGACAGCCCCGCCGACCGCGTGCGGCGCGGCATGGCGCTGGTGCCCGAAGGCCGCCACCTGTTCCCCGACATGAGCGTGCGCGAAAACCTCGAACTCGGCGGCTACCTCACCTCGCGCCTGCAGCGCGGCGAAATGCTCGAGCGTGTGATCGAAACCTTCCCGCGCCTCGGCGAACGTCTCGCCCAGCTGGCCGGCACCATGAGCGGCGGCGAGCAGCAGATGCTGGCCATCGGCCGCGCCCTGATGAGCCGGCCGCGCCTCTTGCTGCTCGACGAACCCTCGCTGGGCCTGGCGCCGAAAATGGTCGACGAAATGTTCGCCGCGCTGCGCCGCATCAACCGCGAAGGCACCACCGTGCTGCTGGTCGAACAGAACGTGTTTCAGGCGCTTAATGTCGCCGATTTCGCCTACGTGCTGGGTTACGGCGAAATGATCGCCGAGGGCGCCGCCTGGGAACTGCGCGGCAACGAGCTGATCAAGCGCGTCTATCTCGGCGAAGCCATCCCCGACGAGCAGGCCCCGGCGGTCTGGTAGGTCCGCCCGGTGCGGTCCGGCGCCGGGCGCGGGCACCAAGCTGGCCGGAAAAAAGCGCCCCCGGGATAATCCCTAGGAGTAGCATTGTTATCTGCATTGCTCTTCAAGGAGATCAATCATGAGCCTGCTTGAAAACATCCTCGGTCCAAAATCCAAATACGACGATACCCTGCCCTATACCTATGAGGCACGGATACGCATGTTCGAGGAAAGCGACGACTACAAGTCCTACTTTTCCGACACGATCTGCGGCCTGATCGAGTACCTGGACCGGCAGCAGATCGCGCCGCCCGGCGTCGGGATATTCGAGGTTTACCTGGAACAGGAAGCGCCCATCGACGCGCGGCTATTCACCACGCCGGACGGGAAATGGCTGTTCAAACCGGATATCTGCCGCGTCTTCGAGCAGCACTATCCCGGGCACATACACGGCGCCATTTGTTCGTTCAAGGACCGGGCGCGCCACGGCATCGGCCCCTGAGCGCGCAAGCGCGCTCAGGCCGCGCGGCAACGGGCGTCAGGCCGCCGCCGCACCTGCTCTGGCAATCTGGGCATCCTGCTCCGATTTGACCCCGGAAACACCCACGGCGCCCACCACATGGCCGTCGACGACGATGGGCACGGCGCCCTCGAGCATGCCTTGCAGCAGCGGGACGGAGAGGAAGGCGTTGCGGCCGGCATTGATCATGTCTTCGTATTGCTTCGATTCGCGCCGGCCGAGGGCGGCGCAGCGGGCCTTTTCGGTCGCGATGTAGGCGCCGATCGGCGCACAGCCATCGAGCCGCTCCAGCGCGAGCGGGTGGCCGCCGTCGTCGGCGACGACGATGGTCACGGCCCAGTTGTTGTTGCGGGCTTCCTGGCGGGCGGCGATCAGGATGCGAGTCGCATCCTCCTGGGTCATGTAGGGTTTGCTTTGCATGTGAGTGGTTTCCGAAACAAGGGTTGGGGAATTGGCCGCGAATAAAACAAGGCCGGTGGGTTTGCGCAATTCTGGGTCACTTTGGCCGCGGCGTCTTGTGCGCCTCCTGCCATTTCCTGATCAGGGTGCCTGGCGTCGAATGGCCGTTGCCGTCGGCCAGCGCCGCGGCGGTCTTGCCATTCTTGTCGCGCGCGGCGGCATTGGCTTTGCCGGCGAGCAGCAGTTCGACCAGCGCAATCTGATTGGTTGCCGCGGCCACATGCAATGCCGTGCGTTCCGCGGCATCCCGGCCATTGACGTTGGCGCCGCCCGCGAGCAGGATCTTTGCCGTCTCCATGCCGCCGATGATCACCGCCGCATGCAGCGGCGACATGCCGTTCGAATCGGCGGCGTCGTGCCGGGCGCCCTTCTCCAGCAGCAGTTTCACCAGTTCCGGGTGATCGCAGAATGCCGCCACGATCAGCGGCGTGCGTTTGAGCGCGCCGATGGTATTGACATTGGCGCCCTGTTCGAGCGACTGCTCCACGCCGCGCACATCGCCGGCGGCGGCCGCGGAAAACAATTCGCCATCGCTCTTGCTCAACTCGCCGCTGGCAGTGATGAGGGGGATCAGGCAGGGGCTCTTTGCCTGCTGTGCCGAGGCCGGCGCCGTCGCCGCCGGCTCGGGCTTGCCGCAGGCCGCGAGCAGCCCGATGGCGCACAGTCCCGCGATACCGGGGAAGGCATAACGAGAAACGGATTTTCTTGCTGGATTCATTACAGCTCCTTGCTCAGGTCCGTCATTTTGCCTCGGAAACCACCGGGGCCGAGCATGTCCGGGTCATTCCGCTGCGGCAACCATTGCATGCGCCGTATCGCCAGCGCCAACTTTGATCGTGAGAGCCGGCGCTGAGGTGGCGCCGATTCATGCCGCGGCGAAACGCAATAAGATACCGCTTCGTCCTGCGCCGCCTCGCCGGGCGCGAGGGCGCCTGAGCTGCGGCGACCGGTCGACAGGTGAAGGACGACCATCGTTCCGCAGCCGGGAAAATAATCATCGACTTCAGTGAGGAAAGCCATGCAAGCCATGTTCGGTGGTGCGATTGCAGCAATTCTTCTCGGTATCTACCTGCATCTGATTCGCGTCGCCTATCAGGTGGTCGACTGCGTTACCGACACCAAAGGGTGCACGACCTACACCGTGGCCTATTTCAACGATGGCATGGCCCAGGCCCTGTCGATAGTCGGCGGCCTGGTTTCGGCGCTCGTCATCGCCGAGCTGGCGGCCACCAAACCCGGCGAAGCCCCGGCGGTGAGGGCGCTCGCGGCGGATGCCTCGGACCGCTCCAAGTTCATCCTCAAGGTCGTCACCGCCCTTTACGTGCTCGCCTGGATGCTCGCGGGGCTCACCGCGTTCTTCATCGGGCTCTACCATCCGAAAGTATTGCCGCCGCTTACCAACCTCGGTCAAGCCTGGCTCGGCCTGGCCGTGGCGTCGGCCTATGCCTACTTCGGCATCAAGGCCAAGTGAGGCCTGGGCAGGGAAGGGCATCCGCCATCGCCCAGCGGCAAGGGTGGGCCGGGGATCGGTTCGCGCCGTCTGCCGACAAACCGCAGCGTTGAACGCAGTTGAACGGAGCCGGCGATAGGCCTACACTGAAGCCATTCGACCAACAGGAGACGGCCATGAGCACCATGATTCTTTCCGCCAAACGGCAAGTGGTGTTGCCTGCCGACCTGTGCCGCCAGGTCTCGCTGGCGCCGGGCACGCGCGTCAGGGTCGAACTGGCGCCGGACGGGGACGGCATTCTGGTGCGTTCCGCCAGTGCCGGGGAAAAGAAACCGGCCTCGGTCCTGTTCGATCGCATCGCCCGGCGCGGCAAGCCGCTGGCAGTCGACGACTTGCAGGGCCTGGCGGTGGCGAGGAAGCAGGGCAAGCCATGATCGCCCTGGACACCAACATCCTGGCGCGTGCCATTGCCGCCGAGATCGATGCCGACGCGGCCACCAAGGCACAACGCAAGCGCGCCCAGGCCCTCTTGTCCTCGGGCAATCAGCTCTTCGTGCCGATCACCGTGATCGAAGAACTCGAATGGGTGCTGCGCGGCGCCTACGGCATGGCGCCGGATGGAATCGCCGCGCTGTTCGAGGACATGCTCGCCGTCGAAAACCTGACTGTCGACCGCGCCGCCGCGGTCGGTCAGGCGATAGCCTGGTATCGCCAGGGGCTGGACTTTTCCGACGCCCTGCATCTGGCCCAATCCGGCCTGTGCCAGGGTCTCGCGACCTTCGATGCCAGGTTCGCCAAGGCGGCCCGCCGTCTCGGCCTGGAACCCCAAGTCTCGGCGCCGGACTGAGGTGCCATCCGACAGCGGCCCTAAATTCCGTGCTGATCCTTCGCAGTGGCTCGACCGGCGCGGCCAGTTGAAAAGTGGTGCCGCTATTGGTACCATTGACTCATGGCGTCTTCCACCAAAATTCTCGACCAGATGCGACGCGAACCCAGCAATGTGCGGTTCGGCGATCTCAAGAAGCTTTGCGAGGCGTATTTCGGGAAGCCGCGCCAGACTGGCACCAGTCACGCCATATTCAAGACGCCCTGGGTGGGCGATCCGCGGATCAACATCCAGGACGACAAAGGCAAGGCCAAGGCGTATCAGGTCAGACAGGTGCTGCTTGCAATCGATAAACTGGAGGGACTGCGCAATGAGCGTTGATCACTACACCTACCGCGTTACCTGGTCGGCCGAGGACGGCGAACACGTCGGCCTCTGCGCCGAATTTCCATCGCTGTCGTGGCTGGCGAAGACGCCGGAAGCCGCGCTGAAGGGAATCCGGCGGGTCGTGTCCGAAGCGGTAGCCGACATGCAGGCGGCGGGAGAGGAGATTCCCGTGCCTCTGGCGGAAAAGCACTACAGCGGCGAGTTCCGCGTGCGCATTCCGCCGCAAGTGCACCGCGCCCTGGCGACAGAGGCTGCCGAGCAGGGCGTCAGCCTGAATCGACTGGCGAGCGCAAAGCTGGCAGCCTGAGGTCATCCGCGTCGCAGTCGCGGATTTCGGCGACATCAAAACCTGCCAACCGCCACCCGGCGCTGGTTTCCCAGCCATCGTCCCGAGAGATGAGCGCAAGAGTTTGCGCTGGCGACACGGCGATTCATGCTGCGAAGAAAAGCAACGCGATATCGATTCGTTCCACCCGGAGTGAAGCATGAACCCGCAGCACTGGCCCCGTACCTTCGTCGTCTTCAGCGCGCTCGGAATCATCTGCCTGCTGGCCGGCATCGCTGCGCTGGCAGGAATGCTGAAGGGCGTGCATCCGCTGTTCAATGACGACATGGCCGGCTGGCCGCTGATCGTGTCGGCCATCGCCTGCTTTCTGACCGGCGCCTTTCCCCTCGCTCTGCGCCGCCTTGCCGAACGCGAAGGCGCCTAAGGTCCGACGAACATGCGACAAACGGCCGAAGTGGAAACAGAAGTCGGCGCTGGCGGGACGGCGATTTGTCCCGCGATGAAGATCAATGCGACGCTGAAACTTTAGGTATTTAAGAGAAATCTATGTGGAATTGCCTGCCGAATGCTATCGGAGTACTCTTTCGCACTCGAAGGCCTCTTTAGCATCCGTAGACTCCCGTGCTACTTGACGGGGGGCTCGCTCGAAAGGAATTGGCGATGGTCGGCTCGGAGTTTGCGCGATGGATCAACCCCGTACTCAAAGCATTGCGTGAGCTTGGGGGATCAGCACGTCCTCGGGAAGTCGTAGAACTAGTCGCACGCAACGAGCACGTCACGGATGAAGTACTCGATCAAATCAATCCGGCAGGTGGGCAGCGCTTTCCTAATCAGGTTCACTGGGCACGCTTTTATCTTGCTGAAGCTGGCTTCATTGATCGATCCCGTCATGGTGTCTGGAAGCTTACTGACAAAGGAGCCGCAACCGGACCGCTCGACGAGCACGCGATAAAGGCAATTATTGAAGAAGTTATAGAGCGCTCAAGAAATCCTAAGGCGGCCAGTTTGACAATCACTTTGAAAAGGGTGGAGACCCACACCAGCGTAGCCCCTACAGTCTTTCCTGAACGCGCCGACACCAATGATTCCATTTCCTCAGAAGACTTGGCCCCTGAGCAGGAGGAAAGAGACTATCGCTCTCGACTCCTCGCGATTCTGCAATCACTACCACCAGCTGGATTTGAACGTCTCTGTCAGAGACTTCTTCGTGAAGCGGGCTTCGAGCAAGTAATCGTGACCGGGAAGAGCGGCGATGGTGGCATCGATGGCCACGGCATATTGTCGCTCAATGCTTTCGTCAGCTTCCGTGTGCTTTTTCAGTGCAAGCGGTATGTAGGTTCGGTCAGCCCAAGTCAAGTTCGCGACTTTAGGGGTGCGATGCAAGGACGTGCGGATAAGGGGCTGATTCTAACTACGGGATCATTCACGTCGGAAGCACGGCGCGAGGCTTCCCGCGATGGCGCACCTCCGATCGAGTTAGTCGATGGCGAGAAGCTGATAGAACTCTTTGCCAAACTCGACCTTGGATTACGCCCAGTTACCACATACGACATCGACGAGAGTTTTTTTGACGAATACCGCAAGTAGCCGCGACTTATAGCGATAAAGGCTCAGCGTCGACTTGAATGCAGAAGTCGGCGCTGGCGACACGCCGATTCCTCAATCCTCGAACGGCAGCCCCACGTAGTTCTCCGCCAGCGTCGTCCTGCCGGCTTCCGAATGCACGACGTAATCGAGTTCGGCTTCGAGCGCCTTCTGGTCGAAGGGGTTGGTGTCGGGGAAGCGGTGCAGCAGCCGGGTCATCCACCAGGAGAAGCGCTCGGCCTTCCAGACGCGGCGCAGGCAGCGATCCGAGTAATGGTTGATGCCGGCGCTGCTGCCGCCGTAGTGTTCGATGAAGGCGCGCGACAGGTAGCGCACGTCGGAGGCGGCGAGGTTCAAGCCCTTGGCGCCGGTCGGCGGCACGATGTGGGCGGCGTCGCCGGCGAGGAACATCCGGCCGAAGCGCATCGGCTCGGCGACGAAGCTGCGCAGGGGCGCGATGCTCTTCTCGATCGCGGGGCCGGTGACCAGCGCGGCGTTGGCCGGCGCATCGAGGCGGCGGCGCAGCTCGTCCCAGAAGCGCTGGTCCGACCAGTCTTCGACCTTCTCGCTCAGCGGCACCTGCAGGTAGTAGCGGCTGCGCGTGTGCGAGCGCATGCTGCAAAGCGCGAAGCCGCGTTCGTGGTTGGCGTAGATCAGTTCCTCGGCGACCGGCGGCGTGTCGGAAAGCAGGCCGAGCCAGCCGGAGGGATAGGCGCGCTCGAAGTTGCGGATGGCACTGGCCGGCACGCTGGCGCGGCAGATGCCGTGGAAGCCGTCGCAGCCGGCGATGAAGTCGCATTCGAGCTTGTGGCTGACGCCGTCCTTGACATAGCGCACGCACGGCCGCTCGCCGTCGAAGTCATGCACGCTGACCTCTTTCGCCTCATACACCGTGGTCAGGCCGGCATCGGCGCGCGCTTCCATGAGGTCCCTGGTCAGCTCGGTCTGGCCATAGACCATGACCTGTTTGCCGCCGGTGAGGCCGACGAAGTCGATGCGGTGGCGGCGGCCTTCGATCAGGATCTCGATGCCGTCGTGCGGCAGGCCCTCGGCGTGCATGCGGGCGCCGACGCCGGCCTCGTCGAGCAGGTCGACCGCGACCTGTTCCAGCACGCCGGCGCGGATGCGGCCCAGCACGTAGTCGGGCGTGTGCGCTTCGAGGATGACGGCGTCGATGTTGGCCTTGTGCAGCAACTGGCCGAGGATGAGTCCGGCGGGGCCGGCGCCGATGATGGCGACTTGGGTTCTCATTATTTTCTCTCTGTGGGGCTGGGGTTTATACGACTTCCATCGCGAGCAGGCCGGACGCGGTGTTGGAAATCGGGATGTGGTAATTGCCGTGCACCTTGGCCACTTCGCCGAGCAGCGCGCCGCGCGTGGTCAGCCAGTTGAGCAGCTCGACGCCCTGGGTGCCGGTCAGCTCGACCAGGTCGGGCACCGAATAGCGCGTCACCCAGAGCGGATCGGTGATCAGCTTGTCCATGAACATCAGGTCGAATTCCTTGTTGATGAAGCCGGCGCGCTGGCCGTCGAGCTGGTGCGAGAGGCCGCCGGTGCCGATCACCACGACGCGCGCGTCGGAGTCCCAGGATTCGATGGCGCGGCCGATGGCCTGGCCGAACTTGAAGCAGCGCGCCGCTTTCGGCAGCGGAAACTGCACGGTGTTGACGCAGACCGGCACGGTGCGCACCGGGCAACTCTTGCGATTCGGCCACAGCAGTTCCAGCGGCAGCGTGAAGGCATGGTCGACCAGCATTTCCTGGCAGGTGGTGATGTCGAATTCCTCCTCGACCAATGAATCGATCATGTGCCAGGACAGGTCCAGCTCGCCGCGATAAGGCGGCAGGGTCGGGATGCCCCAGCCCTCGTCGGCGTTCTGGTACTCGGGCGCGGCGCCGACGGCGAAGGTCGGCATCTTGTCGAGGAAGAAATTCAGCCCGTGGTCGTTGTAGATCACCACGGCGACGTCGGGCTTCTGCTTCGCCAGCCAGTCGTGGATCGGCGGGAAGCCGTCGAAGAAGGGCTTCCAGTAGAGGTCCTGCTGCAAGTTGTGGGCGATCGCACGGCCGATGTAGGGCACGTGGGTGACGTTGATGCCGCCGATGATTTTGGCCATCTCATGCCTCCTGAAGGGCCGCCCCGAAGGCGGCATACGCCCCCTTGGGGGGCAGAGAGCGAATGCGAACGTTGCATGCCCGCGAAGCGGAATCCCATGCACGCAAAGCGATGGGGCTCATCAACTTCTCCCCGCGGCGACCAGCTTCGCCTTGAATTCATCCTTGGTGACGCCGGTCTGCTGGGCGCCGATGTCCTGCATGTCGAGGCCGAAGATGCCGCCGAGCTTGGCCAGGTAATAGGCGTTGCCGCCGGCGGCGAGCATGTCCAGCACCTGCAGGCTGAGCACCGCCTGCTTCTGTTGCGTGTTGAGGCCGTACTTGTCGCAATAGGCCGCCTGGTCCCTGAGGAACTCGGCGCGGTTCTCGGCCGAGTTGAAGGAAAAGCACATCTTGTTCAGCGCATAGCCCTTGCGCGCCATGTCGCCGTCGAACAATGTCGTGCCGGGTATCACCCGTTTCTGTTTGCCGCCGTTCATGTTTCGCCTCCTAGGTCTCGAATCGGAATTTTTCACTGTCGATCTCCTGCTGGGTGGCCGCGTTGTAGCGCGGACCGGCGACTGTCTGGGGGTTGATGAGTGCGTCAAGACGCTCGACGATGCTGCGATCGAGCTTCACGCTGGCGCTCCCGGCGTTGTCGTCAAGATGCTCCGGCTGCCGGGTGCCGAAGATCGGAATGATGTTGTCGCTACGGCCGAGCAGCCAGGCCAGCGCAAGCTGCGCCGGGGTGCAGTGCGCCTCGGCGGCGATGCGCAGGTACTCGGGCAGCAGTTCGAGGTTCTTCGCGTAGTTGGCCGGCTCGAAGCGCGGCATCTGGCGGCGGATGTCCTTCGCCTCCAGTTGTTGTTCCGGGTCGCGCAGCGTGCCGGTGAGGAAGGCGCGCGCCAGCGGGCTGAAGGCGACCAGGGCCACACCCAGTTCGCGGCAGGCATCGAGCGCGGCGATCTCGGGGTTGCGCGTCCACAGCGAGTATTCGTTTTGCAGCGCGGCGATCGGATGCACGGCGTGCGCGCGCCGCAGCGTGGTCGCCGAGACTTCGGAAAGGCCGATACTGCGAATCTTGCCCGCGCGCACCAGGTCGGCCAGCGCGCCGACGCTGTCCTCGATCGGCACCGTGAAGTCCCGCCGGTGCAGGTGGTAGAGGTCGATGACATCGGTCTGGAGGCGGGCCAGGGCCTCGTCGCAGGTGCGCTTCAACGTCGCCGGCCGGCCATCGATCACGCGGCGGCCATCCACCCCGGTCATGCCGCACTTGCTGGCGAGCACGATCTTCGAGCGATGCGGTTTGAGTACGCGACCGACGAGCGTTTCGTTGGCGCCGAAGCCATACAGCGCGGCGGTGTCGAACAGGGTGATGCCGCGCTCGAGCGCGCGCAGCAGCAGCGCCGCCGCGGCCTCGGGCGCCGGCGGCGTGCCATAGGCGTGGCTGAGGTTCATGCAGCCCAGGCCGAGGGCCGAGACGCGAAAGGGACCGAGTTGCCGCGTCTGCATCTCAGAACCTCAGCACGAACAGCGTGATCGCCGGAAACGCCACCAGCAGGGCCACGCGCAGCAGGTCGCTGATGACGAAGGGGATAACGCCGCGATAAGTGTCGCGGATCGGAATGTCGGGCGCCATCGACTGGATGACGAATAAATTCATGCCCACCGGCGGTGTGATCAGGCCGACCTCGACCACGATCAGCACCAGGATGCCGAACCAGATCGCCATATCTTCAGCCGCGAGCCCGAAATCGAGCCCGGAGACCATGGGGAAGAAGATCGGAATGGTGAGCAGGATCATCGACAGCGAATCCATCACGCAGCCGAAGATCAGGTAGAAGACCAGGATCGCCCACAGCACCGCATAGGGGCTCAGGCCCAGGGTGCCGACCCAGGTGGCCAGCTCCTGCGGCAGCAACGACAGGGCGAGGAAGGTGTTGTAGGCGGCGGCGCCGAGCACGATCATGAACACCATGCCGGTGCCGCTGGCCGTGGCCTCGAAGGCGCGCAACACTTTCTCGCGGCCGAGGCCGCCCTTCCACCAGGCCAGCAGGCCGGTGGTCACCGCGCCGACCGCGGCGCCCTCGGTGGGGGTGAAGATGCCGCTGTAGATGCCGCCGATCACCGTGACGAAGATCAGCACCACCGGCCACACCTCGCGCTGGGCGCGCATGCGCTCGGGCCAGGGCATCGGTTTCAGTTGGCGTCCGGCCCAGGCGGGATAGAGGCGCACCACGATGCCAATCACCAGCATGTAGCCGAGCGCGGCCAGGATGCCCGGGACGAAGGCGGCGGCAAACAGCTTGGCGATGTTCTGCTCGGCAAGGATGGCATAGATCACCAGCACGATCGAGGGCGGAATCAGGATGCCGAGCGTGCCGCCGGCCGCCAGCGCGCCGCTGGCCAGGCCGCCGTCATAGCCGGCGCGGCGCAGTTCCGGCAGCGCCACCTGGCCCATGGTCGCCGCGGTGGCGAGCGAGGAGCCGCAGATCGAGCCAAAGCCGGCGCAGGCGCCGATCGCCGCCATGGCGATGCCGCCCTTGCGGTGGCCGAGGAAGGCCTCGCCGGCCTTGAACAGCGCCTGCGACATGCCGCCGAGCGAGGCGAACTGTCCCATCAGCAGGAACAGCGGCACGATCGACAGCGAGTGGCTGGAGAACTGGCTGTAGGCGATGGTCTTCATCTGGTTCAGCAGCGGGCCGAGGCTGCCGTACACCAGCCAGGAGCCGAGCAGGCCCAGCGCCAGCATCGACAGGCCGATCGGAATGCGCAGGAAGATCAGCAACAGCAGCACCGGGAAGGAGCAGGCGGCAAGGGCGAGCGTATCCATCAGTGCGCCACCTCTACTCGTGCCGAATCGGCGTGCGCCGTCACCAGGCCGAGGGTTTCCAGCAGGCGCCAGGCATAGGCCACGCAGCCCAGCGCGGCCGGCACCAGGGATGCGCCATAGCCCCACCACACCGGCATCTGCAGGATGAAGCTGACTTCGCCGTTGCCGCGGAACTCCAGCGTGGCGACGCCCATGCGCCACACCAGCAACAGCCAGACCGCCAGCATCAGCGTATCGCTGGCGGCTTCGAGCATGTGGCGCAGGCGCGGCGGGTAGGCATGCCACAGCATGGTCACGTCGGCGTGGGCGCGCCGCAGGTGGCACCAGGGCAGGAAGCAGAACACGGCGAGCGCGGTGCCGGCCTCGACGAGTTCGAAATCGCCCGGCACCGGACCGAGACCGGCGAAGGAAAAGGTGCGTCCGGCGATGCTGACGACGCTGATGACGGCCAGCAGGGTCAGCACCAGGGCGCCGAACCAGGCCATCCAGCGACTTGTGGCGTAGATGAGTTTTGTCATGGGAGCCCGGCGATCAGGATCACTTCTTCGCTTGCTTGGCAATCAGCGCTTCGGCATCGGCCGCGAGCTTCGGTCCATCGATGCCCTTGGCAGCCACTTCCTTGTACCAGGCCGCGCGCACGCCCGACGCCGTGCGCCGCCAGGTCTGGGTCTCCACGGCGTCGAGCATGATCACCTTGTTGCCGGCCTTCTGCGCCAGCGCCAGGCCGCCCTTGTCGCCCTCATCCATCGCGCGGCCGAACATCGCCGCGGTTTCGATGCCGCTGTTGGCGTCGATCACCTTCTTCAGGTCGGCCGGCAGCTTGTCGTAGGCGGCCTTGTTCATCGCCACGGCGAAGGTCTGGGTGTAGAGCCCGGTGTCGCCCGAGAAGCCGGTATGGTTCTTGACGATCTGCTGCACCTTGAGCGCCGGCACCACTTCCCAGGGGATGGTGGTGGCACTGATGACGCCCTTCGACAGCGCCTCGCCGGTCGCCGGCACGGGCATGCCGACCGGAACGGCGCCGAGCTGTTCGAGCATGATGTTGATCACGCGCGAGCCGCCGCGCACCTTCATGCCTTTCAGGTCCTCCAGCTTGGTGATCGGGTCCTTGCTGTGGAACAGGCCGGGGCCGTGGGTGTGCACCGCGATCAGCTTGACGTCCTTGAACTCGTCCATCGCATTCTTCTCCACATACTGCTGGAAGGCGCGCGAGCAGGGCTCGGCGGCGCCGCAGGAGAAGGGCAGCTCGAACACTTCCGACTTGGGGAAGCGGCCCGGCGTGTAGCCGAGCACGGTCCACACGATGTCGGCGACGCCGTCCCTGGCCTGGTCGAACAGCTCCGGCGGCTTGCCGCCGAGCTGCATGCTGGGGAACAGCTGGACCTTGATGCGGCCGCCGCTTTCCTTCTCGATCTTGGCTGCCCAGGGCGCAATGGCCTTGGACGGAATCGGCGCCTGCGGCGGCAGGAACTGGTGGAAGCGCAGGGTCACGTCGGCGGCGTGCGTCCACTGGGCAGAAGCGGCCAACGCGAGCGCGGCAAACAGGGCTTTCAGGCTGGTTTTCATGTTGCGTTCTCCTCTTGTGGTTGGTCTGGTGGCAAATCGGTAGGTCTTCAGGCGCCTTGCAGTTGCTGATCGAGGCGGTGCAGCGTGCGGTAGCAGGGCAGCACCTGGGCCACGCTGGCGTTCGGCTCGCGGCCTGCGCGGATCGCGGCGAAGAATTCGCGGTCCTGCAGCTCGATGCCGTTCATCGAGACATCGACCTGGCTCACGTCGATCTTGTTGTCCTTGGCATCGATCAAATCGTCATAGCGCGCGATGTAGGTGCCGGTGTCGCCGATGTAGCGGAAGAAGGTGCCGAGCGGCCCGTCGTTGTTGAACGAGAGCGACAGGGTGCAGATCGCGCCGGTGCTGCTTTTCAACTGGATGGACATGTCCATGGCGATGCCGAGCCCCGGATGGATCGGCCCCTGCAATGCGTTGGCGGCGACGATGCTGCCGCCGGTCTGGTAAGCGAAGAGGTCGACGGTGTGCGCCGCGTGGTGCCACAGCAGGTGGTCGGTCCAGGAACGTGGCTGGCCCAGCGCGTTGATGTTGCTGCGGCGGAAGAAATAGGTCTGCACGTCCATCTGCTGGATGTTGAATTGGCCGGCGGTAATCCTGTTATGCAGCCACTGGTGGCTGGGGTTGAAGCGCCGCGTGTGGCCGCACATGGCGACCAGGCCGGTCTTCTGCTGCAGCGCCAGCACCGATTCCGCGCCGGCCAGGCTGTCGGCCAGCGGGATCTCGACCTGCACGTGCTTGCCCGCCTGCATGCAGGCGATGGCCTGCGTCGCGTGCATTTGCGTCGGCGTGCACAGGATCACGGCGTCGACTTGCTTCAGCGCCAGGCTCTCGGCGAGGTCGGTGCTGACGTGGGCGATGCCGTATTTGTCGGCCACCTCTTTCGTTTTCGCCAGGTCGCGGCTGACCAGCGAGACGACCTCGACGCCGTCGATCAGCTTGATCGCGTCGAGGTGCTTGATGCCGAAGGCGCCGGCGCCGGCCAGCGCGACTTTGATGGTCTTCATGTGTTCTCCAGAATCAAATGTCCTACGGCGGTATTCGAGGCGGGTACGTGGTAGAAGCGGTGCGCAACCTTAGGCGAGTTGTCGTTCATCGCGCCGCGTGCGATCAGCCACATCACGAGTTCTATGCCTTCCGAGCCGGCTTCGCGCACGTAGTCGATGTGCGGTTTCTGCGCCAGCACTTCGGGGGCGGCGATCAACTGGTCGAGGAAGGCCGCGTCGAATTCCCTGTTGATCAGCCCGGCGCGCGGCCCCTGCAGCTGGTGGCTCATGCCGCCGGTGCCCCAGACCTGCACCTTGAGCGGCGCGTCGAAGCTCTCGACCGCCTTGCGGATCGCCCGGCCCAGGTTGTAGCAGCGCCGGCCCGAAGGCACGGGGTACTGCACCACGTTCACCGCGAAGGGAATCACCGGGCAGGGCCATGCGAATTTGCCGGCCGCGGGTTGGCCGCACATCAGCGACAGCGGCACGGTGAGGCCGTGGTCCACCGGCATCTTGTTCACGATGGTCAGGTCGAAGTCGTCCTGGATCACCGATTGCGCGATATGCGCGGCGAGTTCCGGATGGCCCTTGACCGCCGGCACCGGACGCGGCCCCCAGCCTTCGTCGGCAATCGGGAATTCGGCCGCGCAGCCGATGGCGAAGGTCGGGATCAGGTCCAGGCTGAAGGCGTTGGCGTGGTCGTTATAGACCAGGAAGATCACGTCGGGCGTGTTGTTCCTGAGCCATTGCTTGGAGAACTCGTAGCCGGCGAATACCTTCTGCCAGTAGGGCTCGCCGCTCTTGCCGAGATCGAGCGCGGCGCCGATGGCGGGGACGTGGGAGGTGTAGACCGATGCGGTGATGCGGGCCATGTCAGTTGCTCCCAGGTGCTGCACGCAACTGCGATGGATGAAGCGCCTTGTGCGCTGAGGGTACGTGCGCACCAAGGGTGGCGGGTGTCCGCCTCCGTCCATGGCCCACGGCTTGCCCTGCATGGCAAGCCGGCTTCGGCAGCGCGGAGCAGTGCTCCGCGAA
>JAUYSD010000347.1 GCA_030696505.1 Sulfuritalea sp.
TCATGGCAAAGAAGATAATCGGTTACATCAAGCTGCAAGTGCCGGCGGGCAAGGCCAATCCCTCGCCTCCGATCGGTCCGGCGCTGGGCCAACGCGGCCTCAACATCATGGAATTCTGCAAGGCCTTCAACGCACAGACCCAGGGTCTGGAGCCGGGTCTGCCGATTCCGGTGGTGATTACGGCATTTGCCGACAAGAGCTTCACCTTCGTGATGAAGACGCCGCCGGCGACCATCCTGATCAAGAAGGCGGCTGGCATTACCAAGGGTTCGCCCAAGCCGCATACCGACAAGGTCGGCTCGATCACCAAGGCTCAGGCCGAGGACATCGCCAAGGCCAAGATGAAGGATTTGACCGCTGCCGATCTCGAAGCAGCCGTTCGCACCATCGCGGGTTCCGCTCGCAGCATGGGCATTACCGTGGAGGGCCTGTAATCATGGCGAAGAGTTCCAAGCGTGCACAAGCGGTTCTGGCCAAGGTCGACCGCAGCAAGGCTTATCCGATCGGCGATGCGCTGAGCCTGGTCAAGGAATGCGCGACTGCCAAGTTCGACGAATCGATTGACGTTTCCGTCAATCTTGGCGTCGACGCCAAGAAGTCGGATCAACTGGTTCGCGGTTCGGTCGTATTGCCGTCCGGCACCGGCAAGACAGTCCGCGTCGCCGTGTTCGCCCAGGGCGACAAGGCCGAAGCGGCCCGTGCCGCCGGCGCCGATATCGTCGGCTTCGACGATCTCGCCGCCGAAGTCAAGGCCGGCAACATGAACTTCGATATCGTCATTGCGACACCGGACGCCATGAAGGTTGTCGGCGCCCTCGGCCAGATCCTGGGCCCGCGCGGCCTGATGCCGAACCCGAAGGTCGGCACCGTGACCATGGATGTCACCACCGCGGTGAAGAACGCCAAGGCGGGTCAGGTGCAGTACCGCACCGACAAGGCCGGCATCATTCATTGCACCATCGGACGCGCCTCGTTCAGCGTCGAGGCGCTGCAGACCAACCTGGCGGCCCTGATCGATGCATTGCAGAAGGCCAAGCCGGCGGCATCGAAGGGGCAGTATCTGAAGAAAGTGTCGTTATCCAGCACCATGGGTGCCGGCGTTCGCGTCGATCAGGCCAGCCTGTCGGCGCAAGCATAAAGAACTTTGGGCTGTCGCGCTGCACGTGCTTTTGGCGGGTGGCGCGGCAGGTTATCAAAGACCGCAGGTGTCCGCGAGGACTTAAAGGTTGGCGACGAAAATCGTCGCAACCGCCGGCGTAGATGGCGTTACCCGATGACGGAATTTAGGTTCCTGAATGAAGGTCGCCGTATCGCCAGCGCCGACTTTTCGGCGTTGGGGTTTGACTAGGAGTTGACCGTGAGTCTCAATCTTGACGACAAGAAGACGGTAGTCGCCGAAGTATCCGCAGAAGTTGCGAATGCCCAGTCGATCATCGTCGCAGAGTACCGTGGTCTCGGAGTGGTTGATCTCACCGCGCTACGTGCCAACGCACGCAAGTCCGGTGTTTACCTGCGTGTTGTAAAAAATACCCTGGTCCGTCGCGCCATTGCCGGCACGCCGTTCGAAGGTCTGTCTGCGCAGCTGGTTGGTCCCATGATCTATGGAATTTCCAAGGATCCGGTGGCCGCTGCCAAGCTGCTCAACGACTTTGCCAAGGGTAATGACAAGCTCACCATCAAAATCGGCGCAATGCCCAACTACGTCATGGACGCAGCTGGAGTCAAGGCGCTGGCGACGATGCCGAGCCGCGAGGAGCTGCTGTCCAAGCTCCTCGGCACCATGCAGGCCCCGATCACCCAGTTCGTCCGCACGCTCAACGAAGTCCCGACGAAGTTTGTCCGGGGTCTCGCTGCGGTGCGCGACGCCAAAGAGACTGCGTAATCGTTTTTCATTGAACCAAACATTCATTCAGGAGTTGTAATCATGGCTGTAAGCAAAGCTGAAATACTCGATGCCATCGCTGGCATGACCGTTCTCGATCTGTCCGAGCTGATCAAGGAAATGGAAGTCAAGTTTGGCGTTTCCGCCGCTGCGGCTGCCGTCGCCGTTGCCGCCCCGGCTGCTGCCGCGGCTGCCGTCGAAGAGCAGACCGAATTCACCGTGATGTTGCTGGCAGCGGGCGAAAAGAAGGTCGAAGCCATCAAGGTGGTTCGTGCCGCAACGGGTCTCGGCCTCAAGGAAGCCAAGGATCTGGTGGATGGCGCGCCGAAGGCTGTCAAGGAAGGCATCAACAAGGCCGACGCCGAAGCCCTCAAGAAGCAGCTCGAGGAAGCCGGCGCCAAGGTCGAAATCAAGTAATTGCCGTTCGATCACGGGTTGGCGGCGCTGCCGTCAACCCGTTATTGGTTCTTGTAGAAACAGAAGTGCGTAGCAACAGTCGAGTTTTACCCCAATGTTTTTGATCCGGGGGTTACACGAGAGTGCTGAACTTATTGTGCCTCAGCCCTGTCTTTTGACCTTCGACGTCTGAATCCTGAACGGAGCCACCATGGCGTATTCCTATACCGAAAAAAAGCGCATTCGTAAAAGCTTTGCCAAGCGGGCCAACGTCCTCGACGTGCCCTTCCTGCTGGCAACGCAGATCGAGTCCTACACGCGCTTCCTGCAGGCCGATGTGCCGCCGGCTCAACGCCGTAACGAAGGCCTGCAAGCGGCATTCACGTCGATCTTCCCGATCGTCGCACATTCGGGAAATGCGCGCCTTCACTTCGTCGAGTTCATGCTTGGCGAACCGACCTTCGACGTCAAGGAATGCCAGCAGCGTGGCCTGACCTTTGCCAGTCCGCTGCGCGCCAAGGTTCGTCTCGAACTGCTGGACCGCGACACCAAGGCGGTAAAGGAGGTCAAGGAAGACCAGCCGCTCTACATGGGCGAAATTCCCCTGATGACCACCACCGGTTCATTTGTCATCAACGGCACTGAGCGCGTCATCGTCTCCCAGCTGCACCGCTCGCCGGGCGTCTTCTTCGAGCACGACAAGGGCAAGACCCACAGCTCGGGCAAACTGCTGTTCTCGGCGCGGATCATTCCGTATCGTGGTTCCTGGCTGGACTTCGAGTTCGATCCAAAGGATATTCTCTACTTCCGCATCGACCGCCGCCGCAAGATGCCGGTGACGATTCTGCTCAAGTCGATCGGCATGACGCATGAGCAAATCCTGTCGACATTCTTCGAGTTCGACACCTTTCATTTCGCCAAGAAAGGTATTTCCTTCGAGGTGGTGCCCGAGCGTCTGCGCGGCGAGGTGGCGAAGTTCGACATTCTCGACAAGGCTGGCAAGCAGATTGTCGCCAAGGACAAGCGCATCACGGTCAAGCACATCCGCGAAATGGCCGAGGCAGGCATCAAGAAGATCCTGGTGCCCGATGAGTTCATGATGGGCCGGATCGTCGCCCACAACATCGTGAATCCGGAGACTGGCGAAGTCCTGGCCAACGCCAACGACGAAATTACCGAGGACTTGCTGGCCAAGCTGGCAGCGGGCGAGATCGAGCAGATCCAGACACTTTACGTGAACGATCTGGATCGCGGCGCCTACATCTCATCGACCTTGCGCATCGACGAAACAGCCGACCAGTGGGCTTCGCGCGTGGCGATCTATCGCATGATGCGTCCCGGTGAGCCGCCGACGGAAGATGCCGTGGAGAACCTGTTCCATGGCCTGTTCTACTCCGACGAGCGCTACGACCTTTCCGCCGTGGGCCGCATGAAGTTCAACCGCCGCGTCGGCCGTGATGAAATTGAAGGTGCCGGAACCTTGTCGAACGATGACATCGTCGATGTGGTTCGCATCCTCGTCGAGCTGCGCAACGGTCGCGGCGAAGTGGACGACATCGATCACCTCGGCAATCGCCGTGTGCGTTCGGTGGGCGAACTCGCCGAGAACCAGTTCCGTGCCGGTCTGGTGCGTGTCGAACGTGCCGTCAAGGAGCGACTGAATCAGGCCGAAAGCGACAACCTGATGCCGCATGACCTGATCAACGCCAAGCCTATTTCAGCGGCGATCAAGGAGTTCTTCGGGTCGAGCCAGTTGTCGCAGTTCATGGACCAGACCAATCCGCTGTCTGAAATCACGCACAAGCGTCGTGTTTCCGCCCTCGGCCCGGGCGGCCTTACTCGCGAGCGTGCCGGCTTCGAGGTGCGCGACGTGCACCCGACCCATTACGGTCGCGTCTGCCCGATCGAAACCCCGGAAGGCCCGAACATCGGCCTGATCAACTCGCTGGCGCTGTATGCGCGCACCAATGAATACGGCTTCATGGAAACGCCTTACCGCAAGGTAGAGGATAGCCACGTCACCGACGAGATCGAGTACCTCTCGGCGATCGAGGAAGGCAAGTACGTCGTTGCCCAGGCCAATGCGCAACTCGACAAGAAGGGCAAGCTCAGCGACGCGCTCGTATCCTGCCGCTTCAAGGGCGAATTTGAGTTGAAGGAGCCGCCTGAGGTCCAGTACATGGACGTGGCGCCAAGCCAGATCGTCTCGGTTGCAGCTTCGCTGATTCCATTCCTCGAGCACGACGACGCCAACCGCGCCTTGATGGGCGCCAACATGCAGCGCCAGGCTGTTCCCTGCCTGCGTCCGGAGAAGGCATTTGTCGGTACCGGCATCGAGCGTACCGTGGCCGTCGACTCGGGTACGGCAGTGCAGGCCTTGCGTGGCGGTGTGGTGGATTACATTGACGCCAATCGTATCGTGGTGCGCGTCAATGACGCGGAAACTGTGCCGGGCGAAGTCGGCGTAGACATCTACAATCTGATCAAATACACCCGGTCCAACCAGAATACCAACATCAACCAGCGTCCGATCGTCAAGGTCGGCGATCTGATCGCCAAGGGCGACGTGGTCGCCGACGGCGCCTCTACGGACCTGGGCGAATTGGCGCTGGGCCAGAACATGCTGGTGGCCTTCATGCCCTGGAACGGCTACAACTTCGAGGATTCGATCCTTATCTCGGAGCGTGTGGTCGCCGATGACCGCTTTACCTCTATCCATATCGAGGAACTGACGGTTGTCGCGCGCGACACCAAGCTTGGTGCCGAGGAAATCACGCGCGATATCGCCACGCTGGGCGAATCGCAGCTGGGTCGTCTTGACGAGTCTGGCATCGTCTACATCGGCGCTGAAGTCGAAGCCGGCGACGTGCTGGTCGGCAAGGTGACGCCCAAAGGCGAGACGCAACTCACTCCGGAAGAGAAGTTGCTGCGAGCGATCTTCGGCGAGAAGGCTTCCGACGTTAAGGACACGTCGCTGCGCGTTCCGTCGGGCATGATCGGCACCGTCATCGACGTCCAGGTGTTCACCCGCGAAGGTATCGAGCGCGACAAGCGCGCCCAGTCGATCATCGACGATATGCTGAAGGGCTACAAACAGGATCTGGCCGACCAGATGCGTATTGTCGAGCGCGACACCTTCTCCCGCATCGAGAAGCTGCTGACCAACCGGGTTGCCAGCAAGGGGCCGAAGAAACTGCTCAAGGGCACCAAGATCACCAAGGCCTATCTCGAATCGGTCGAGCATTATCACTGGTTCGATATTTCGCTGGTCGACGAAGAGGCCCAGCAGCAGCTCGAAAATCTGCGCGACAGCCTGGAGCAGACCCGCAAGGACTTCGACGTCGCTTTCGAGGCAAAGAGGAAGAAGCTCACCCAGGGCGATGAACTGCCGCCGGGCGTACAGAAGATGGTCAAGGTTTACCTCGCGGTCAAGCGCCGCCTGCAGCCTGGCGACAAGATGGCCGGCCGCCACGGCAACAAGGGCGTGGTTTCGAAGATCGTCCCGATCGAGGACATGCCGCATATGGCGGATGGAACGCCGATGGACATCGTGCTCAATCCCTTGGGCGTGCCCTCGCGGATGAACATTGGCCAGATTCTGGAAACCCACCTCGGCTGGGCGGCCAAAGGACTTGGTCAGAAGATCGGCGAGATGTTGCGCAAACAGGCAGCCGCAGCGGAAATTCGCAAGCTCTTGAACAAGATCTATAACTCATCGGGTCGTGGCGAAGACATCGACAGCCTGACCGAAAAGGAAGTGGTCGAGCTTGCCAGCAATCTACAGGGCGGCGTGCCTTTCGCCACGCCGGTGTTCGATGGTGCCCATGAGTCTGAAATCAAGGCCATGCTGGAACTCGCCGGCCTGCCCAGCAACGGTCAGGTTGACCTTTACGACGGCCGTACCGGCGATTCCTTCGAGCGGCAGGTAACTGTCGGCTACATGCATGTGCTGAAACTTCATCACTTGGTTGATGACAAAATGCACGCCCGCTCGACTGGCCCCTACAGTCTCGTTACCCAGCAACCTCTGGGCGGCAAGGCGCAGTTCGGCGGCCAGCGTTTCGGCGAAATGGAAGTGTGGGCGCTGGAAGCCTACGGTGCCGCGTACGTGCTGCAGGAAATGCTTACGGTCAAGTCGGACGATGTCAACGGGCGCACCAAGGTGTACGAAAACATCGTCAAGGGCGAGCACAAGATCGATGCCGGCATGCCGGAATCCTTCAACGTGCTGGTCAAGGAAATCCGCTCGCTGGCGATCGACATCGATCTCGAGCGTTACTGACCCGATAGCTGCCCATTGGAGATAATTATATGAAGAGCCTGTTTGCAGACCTTTTCAAGCAGAACCTGGCGGCCGAAGAAGAATTCGACGCAATTACCATCGGCCTCGCTTCGCCCGACAAGATTCGTTCCTGGTCCTACGGCGAAGTCAAGAAGCCGGAGACTATCAACTACCGCACCTTCAAGCCCGAACGCGACGGCCTGTTCTGCGCCAAGATCTTCGGCCCGGTCAAGGATTACGAGTGCCTGTGCGGCAAGTACAAGCGCCTCAAGCATCGTGGCGTGATCTGCGAGAAGTGTGGCGTTGAAGTCACCCAGTCGAAAGTCCGGCGCGAGCGCATGGGCCACATCGAACTGGCCTCCCCGACCGCGCACATCTGGTTCCTGAAGAGCCTGCCGAGCCGTCTTGGCATGGTGCTCGACATGACGCTGCGCGACATTGAGCGTGTGTTGTACTTCGAAGCATTTGTTGTTGTCGATCCGGGCATGACCCCGCTGAATCGCGCGCAACTGCTGACTGAAGACGATTACTTGGCCAAGGTCGAGGAGTATGGCGACGATTTCACCGCAGTGATGGGCGCCGAAGGCGTGCGCGAACTGCTGCGCACCCTTGATCTCAACCGTCAGGTCGAATCCCTGCGTCAGGAACTCGAAACCACCGGCTCCGAAGCCAAGAGCAAGAAGATTTCAAAGCGCCTTAAGGTGCTGGAAGGCTTCCAGCAGTCGGGCATCAAGCCGGAGTGGATGATTCTGGAAGTGCTGCCGGTATTGCCGCCGGATCTGCGTCCCCTGGTTCCGCTGGACGGCGGACGTTTCGCCACCTCGGACCTGAACGACTTGTATCGCCGCGTCATCAACCGCAACAACCGCCTCAAGCGCCTGCTGGAACTAAAGGCGCCGGACATCATTGTGCGCAACGAAAAGCGCATGCTGCAGGAGGCCGTCGACTCGCTGCTCGACAACGGCCGTCGCGGCAAGGCCATGACAGGCGCCAACAAGCGTCCGCTGAAGTCGCTGGCCGACATGATCAAGGGCAAGGGCGGCCGCTTCCGCCAGAATCTGCTGGGCAAGCGCGTTGACTACTCCGGTCGCTCGGTTATCGTCGTCGGTCCGCAGCTCAAGTTGCACCAGTGCGGTCTGCCGAAGAAGATGGCGCTCGAACTGTTCAAGCCCTTCATTTTCGAGCGCCTGGAGAAGATGGGTATCGCCAGCACCATCAAGGCTGCGAAGAAGGAAGTTGAAGCTGAGACCCCGGTGGTGTGGGACATCCTCGAAGAAGTCATTCGCGA
>JAUYSD010000007.1 GCA_030696505.1 Sulfuritalea sp.
GGGCGCATTACGTCGCGGTCAACCGCAAATTCGCCAAGGCAGTCGCCGCCGAGGCGCGCACCAGGAATCCGATCGTGCTGGTGCAGGACTACCACCTGGCCTTGCTGCCGCGCATGATCCGCGAGGAAATGCCGGATGCCAGGGTGATCACCTTCTGGCACATCCCGTGGCCGAACCCGGAATCCTTCGCCATCTGTCCCTGGCGCCAGGAAATCCTTGCCGGCCTGCTCGGCAGCAGCATCGTCGGTTTCCACACCCAGTTTCACTGCAACAACTTCGTCGACACCGTGGACCGCTTCATGGAGGCGCGGGTCGATCGGGAAAACTTCACGGTGTCGCTCGGCGGCAAGTCCACTGCGGTGCGCCGCTACCCGATCTCGGTGGATTGGCCCCCTGTCGCTGGCTTGCTGGCGAAGCCGGTCGAACAGTGCGCCGGGGACATCCGTGTGCTGAATGCTCTGCCGCCCGGCCACCGGATCTGCGTCGGCGTCGATCGGCTCGACTACACCAAGGGCATCCTCGAACGCTTCCGCGCCGTCGAGCGCCTGCTCGAACTCAATCCGGAATGGATAGGCAAGTTCAGCCTGATCCAGATTGCCGCACCGACGCGTTCCAGCATCGACGAATACCAGAGCCACGAGGCGCAGGTGCGGACGCTGGCGGCGCGCATCAACGAGCGCTTCGGCCGCGGCCGGCGCGACCTGCCGCCGCCGATCGTGCTCAAGGTCGAGCACCATGATGCGCAGCAGGTTTATGAATACTATCGCGCCGCCGACTGCTGCTTCGTCAGTAGCCTGCACGACGGCATGAATCTGGTCGCCAAGGAGTTCGTCGCGGCGCGCGACGACGATCGCGGCGTGCTGATCCTGTCGCAATTCACCGGCGCGGCGCGCGAACTGCCGGAGGCGCTGATCGTCAATCCCTACGATACCGACGAATGCGCGGCGGCACTGCATCTGGCGCTGACCATGCCGCTGGCCGAGCAGCGCGACCGCATGCGCCTGATGCGCGGCCTGGTGGCGGAATTCAATGTCTACCGCTGGGCCGGCCGCATGCTGCTCGATGCGGCGGCGATGCGCCAGCACAGCCGTCTCATTGAAAGAGGGGGCGGGGCGGCATGAACCCGAGATCCAGAACGCTGCCGCCCGCGCCGAGGGTCGAGTGGGCCTTCTTCCTCGATGTCGATGGCACGTTGCTGGAAATCGCCGACAAGCCGTCGGCGGTGCGGGTGGATCTGGAACTACTGGAACTGATCGGGCAGGTGTACCGCATGAGCGGCGGTGCGCTCGCCCTGGTGAGTGGGCGCTCGATCTCGGACCTGGAAGGAATGTTGGGCGCGCTGCGACTGCCGCTGGCCGGGCAGCATGGCCTGGAGCGGCGCGACGCCGCCGGACGGCTGTGGATCCACGCTGCACCGCCTGCGGCCAAATGCGCGATCAAGGAGGCGCTGCGGCCGGTGCTGGCGCGTCACCCCGGCTTGTTGCTGGAGGACAAGGGTCTGACCCTGGCCCTTCATTACCGGCAGGCGCCGCACCTGGCTGCCTATGCGCATCGCCTGATGCAGCGGCTGATGAACGAGGTGGGCTGCGGGCTGGAACTGCAGAAGGGCAAGCGCGTGGTGGAACTCAAGCCGGCCGGTATCGACAAGGGCACGGCCGTGGCGGAATATTTGGCCGAGTCGCCCTTCAGCAACCGGCATCCGGTGTTCATCGGCGATGACCTCAACGACGAACACGGCTTCGCCGAAGTGAATCGGCTGGATGGAACCTCGATCAAAGTCGGTCCCGGCGCGAGTTGCGCCCGCTTCCGCCTGGCCAATGTCGCTGCCGTGCGGCGCTGGCTGGCGGATACATTGAAAGGATGAGAATGCCAAATCTAGACCTGGCCTTGATCGGCAACTGCACGGTGGGCGCGCTGGTCGATGCCCGGGCGAAGATCGTCTGGGCTTGCTTCCCGCGTTTCGACGGCGATCCGGTGTTCTGCTCGCTGCTGAGGGATAGCGACGACTATGGGTTTTCTGCGGTCGAGCTTGCCGATTGCGAGCGCATCGAGCAACACTACCAGGAGAACACGGCGATCCTGGTGACCCGTCTCTATGACTGCCATGGCGGCGGCATCGAAGTCACCGATTTCGCGCCGCGCTTCGGCCAGTACGGCCGCATGTTCCGGCCGATGATGCTGGTGCGCCGCATCCGCCGCCTGTGCGGCAGTCCGCGGCTGACCCTGCGTGTGCGGCCGGCCTGCAACGACGGCGCCGCGCGCCCTGAAGTGACCTGGGGCAGCAACCACATCCGCTATGTGGCGCAGGGCCTCAGCCTGCGCCTGACTACCGATGCCTCGCTGACCGCGATCCTGCAGGAAACCCCCTTCTTTCTCGAAGACACCGTGACGCTGTTGCTGGGCGCCGACGAGACTGTGCATGAGGCCGCGAACGAGGTCGGTCGCCGTTTTCTGGTGGAAACCACCGAATACTGGAGCGAGTGGGTGCGCTTCCTCGGTATTCCCTTCGAGTGGCAGGAGGCGGTGATTCGCGCCGCGATCACGCTCAAGCTGAACGCCTACGACGATACCGGCGCAATCATCGCCGCCATGACCACCTCGATTCCCGAAGCGGCAGGCAGCGGACGCAACTGGGACTACCGCTATTGCTGGGTGCGCGACGGTTACTTCGTGGTCAATGCCTTGAACCGGCTCGGCGCCACCCGCACCATGGAGCGTTACCTCGGCTATATCGTCAATGTCGCCGCCAGTGCCGGCGGCGGAGTATTGCAGCCCGTGTACGGCATCGACGGCAGGGCTGGGCTGGACGAGCGGGAGGTGCCGGCACTGGCCGGCTATCGCGGCATGGGGCCGGTACGCATCGGCAACCTGGCCTATCGCCAGGTGCAGCACGACGTCTATGGTTCGGTGATCCTTGCGGCGACCCACATTTTCTTCGACCAGCGGCTGACCCGGCGCGGCGATGAAGCCCTGTTCCGTCGCCTCGAAGCCCTCGGAGAACAGGCCCGGCGCTGCTACGACCAGCCCGACGCCGGGCTTTGGGAACTGCGCGGCAGCGCACGGGTGCACACCTTTTCGTCGGTAATGTGCTGGGCGGCCTGCGACCGCCTCGGACGCATCGCCGCCCGCCTCGGCCTGGCCGAGCGCGCGGCCTACTGGTTCGACCATGCCACGCAGATGCACGCAACCATCAGCCAGCGGGCCTGGAATAAAAAGCGTGGTGCCTTCGTCTCGACCTTCGACGGCGCGGCGATGGATGCCAGTCTGCTGTTGCTGGCCGAGGTCGGTTTCCTCGATGCCGCCGATCCGCGCTTTGCCGCCACCGTCGGCGCCGTCGAAGAGGACCTGCGCCATGGCGATTACATTTTCCGCTACATCGAGAAGGACGATTTCGGCGAGCCGGAGAATGCCTTCCTGGTGTGCACCTTCTGGTATGTCAATGCCCTGGCGGCGCTGGATCGCCGCGACGAAGCGCGAGTACTGTTCGAGAAACTGCTGGCCGGCCGCAATCGTCACGGTCTGCTGGCTGAACACATCGATCCCCGCAGCGGCGAGCAATGGGGCAACTTCGTGCAGACCTACAGCATGGTCGGCCTGATCAACGC
>JAUYSD010000212.1 GCA_030696505.1 Sulfuritalea sp.
CCAGCCATGCAGCAACACCAGCAGCGGCGCCGACTCGCTGCCCCAGATGCGCACATGCAGGCGCCGGCCGCGAACCTGCAGGAATTCGGAATGACAGGATTTCATGGTGCCATTTTAGCTCCGGCCGCTGCGCTTAACGTCGAAAGAGCCGACGTTATGTCCCCGGCGTCCTAGCCGGGGACGGTATCCCGGGATAGCCTTCACTGAAACTTCGTCTTAGCCCGGCCGCACCGCGCAATCAGTCGGGGATGATGGCGGTAGCCTCGATCTCGACGCGGGCCGCGTCTTCCATCAGGCCGGCGACCTGCACCGCGGTCATGGCCGGGAAATTGCGCCCGATGACCTCGCGATAGGCGCGGCCAAGCTGCGGATAGGCCGCCAGGTACTCGCGCTTGTCAATCACATACCAGGTCATGCGGATGATGTGCTCGGGCCTGCCGCCGGCTTCGGCGAGAACAGCGACGATGTTCTGCAGCGCCTGTTTTGCCTGCTCGGCAAAATCGCTGCTGTGAAAGCGGCACTGGCTGTCCCAGCCTATTTGCCCGCCGATGACCACGTTGCGGCCGCGCGCCGCAATTCCGTTGGAATAGCCTTTGGGTGCCGCCCAGCCGGCGGGCTGGAGAATCTGGATGTCCGCCTGGGGGGTAAGTTCTTGCTGGCTCATTTTTATTGGAGTCTCCTGAAAATGGGTCATGCCTTGGCCGCGACGGCTTCCTTGAGCAGCTCGCGGGCGATGATCAGTTTCTGCACTTCGGTGGCGCCTTCATAGATGCGCAGGGCACGGATGTCGCGGTAGAGGCGCTCCACCGGCACTTCGCTGACCACACCGAGTCCGCCGAAGATCTGCACCGCGGCGTCGATTACCTGCTGCGCCGACTCGGTGGCAACCATCTTGGCCATCGCCGCCTCCTTGGTCACCGTCCGCCCCTGGTCGCGCAGCCAGGCCGCGCGATACACCAGCAGGGCCGAGGCGTCGATGGCGGCGGCCATGTCGGCCAGCTTGGCCTGCGTCAGCTGGAAATCGGCCAGGCGGTGATCGAACATCTTGCGCGTGGTGGCACGCTGCACGGCTTCATCCAGCGCGCGGCGGGCAAAGCCCAGGGCCGCCGCGGCAACCGAGGTACGGAAGATGTCGAGCGTGCGCATCGCCAGCTTGAAACCCTGACCGGGCTCGCCCAGGAGCTGGCCGGCCGGGATGCGGCAGTGGCTGAAGCGCAGGCGCGCCAGCGGATGCGGCGCAATGACTTCGATGCGTTCGGCGATCTCCAGTCCCGCCGTATCGGCATCGACGATGAAGGCGCTGATGCCCCGCGTGCCGGGCGCCTCGCCGGTACGGGCGAACACCACGTAGAAATCTGCGATGCCGCCGTTGGAAATCCAGGTCTTCTCGCCGTCGAGGACATAGCTGTCGCCGTCCCGGTGCGCGGCGCAACGCATCGCACCGACGTCGGACCCGGCTTCCGGCTCGGACAGCGCGAAGGCGGCAAGTGCGGAACCCGCGACGACGCGCGGCAGGTAGTTGCGCTTTTGCTCATCACTGCCCTGCAAGGTGATGGCGCCGCTGCCCAGACCCTGCATGGCGAAGGCGAAGTCGGCCAGGCCCGAGTGGCGGGCCAGGGTCTCGCGGATCAGGCAGATGGCGCGCGTGTCTATGGTTTCGGCGCTGCCGCCCCAGTCCTTACCGCCGACGGCATAGCGGATCCAGTTCGCCGCGCCGAGTTTGCGCACCAGCTCGATGCAGGCGGCATCGGTCGCCGCGCCGCGTGCATGCGGTGCGTCGTCGATGTTCTCCCTGGCCCAGCGCTCGAGTTCGAGCGCCAGCGCCCGATGGTGCGGTTCGAGAAACGGCCAGTCGAGGTAGGTGGTGTCGGCCATACTCAGTCTCCTTCGAACACGGGCTTCTGCTTGGCGACGAAGGCGTGGTAGGCGCGATGGAAGTCGTTGGTCGCCATGCAGATTGCCTGGGCCTGGGCCTCGGCCTCGATCGCCTCGTCCACCCCCATGTTCCATTCCTGCTGCAGCATTTTCTTGGTCATGGCATGGGCGAAGCTCGGGCCGCTGGCCAGGTCCTGCGCCAGCTTCAGCGCCTCGGCCAGCAGCGCATCGGGTTCGCACAGGCGATTGAAGAAGCCCCAGCGCTCGCCCTCCTCGCCGCCCATGGCGCGGCCGGTGGTCAGCAGTTCGGTGGCGCGGCCCTGGCCGATCATGCGCGGCAGCATGGCGCAGGCGCCCATGTCGCAGCCGGCGAGGCCAACCCTGGAAAACAGGAAGGCGGTCTTCGAGCGCGCAGTGCCCAGGCGCAGGTCGGAACCCAGGGCCAGCAGCGCGCCGGCCCCGGCGCAAATGCCGTCGATGGCCGCGATCACCGGTTGCGGACAGGCGCGCATGGCCTTGACCACATCGCCGGTCATGCGCGTGAAGGCGAGCAGACCCGGCATGTCGAGCTGGGTCAGTGGACCGATGATGTCATGCACGTCGCCGCCGGAGCAGAAGTTGCCGCCCTCGCCGCTCAACACCACGGCCTTGACGTCGTCGGCATAGACGAGATTGCGGAACAGGTCGCGCAGCTCGGCGTAGGAATCGAAGGTCAGCGGGTTCTTGCGCTCGGGACGGTTGAGGCTGACCACGGCCACCGTGCCCTCGACACGATAGCTGAAATGGCGTGCCTGGTAGGCCTGCAGGTGTTGGCGATTGCCGGGCAGCTCATGCGGCTTGCCGGGAAGATGTTTCATCGGATGCTCCTCACATGACTTCGCCGCCGGCCACGGCGATCGATTGTCCATTGATGCTGGCCGCCCCGTCGCCGGATAGCCAGAGCACGGTGTCGGCGACTTCCTGCGGCGTGACCAGGCGCTGCATCGGGTTGCCTTTGGCCAGTTCCGCGCGCGCTTGCACCTCATCGCGTCCGGTCTTGGCGACGATGTTGGCCACCGCCGTGCGCACGATGTCGGTTTCCGTATAGCCGGGGCATACGGCATTGACCGTGATCCCCTTGCTCGCATACTCCAGCGCCAGCGCGCGGGTCAGGCCGATCACGCCATGCTTGGCCGCGCAGTAGGCGGCGACATAGGCATAGCCGACGAGGCCGGCGGTGCTGGCGATATTGATCACACGCCCCCAATGCGCAGCCAGCATGTCGCCGATTGCGGCCTGGGTGCAATGGAACACGCCGTGCAGATTGACCGCCAGCATGCGCTCGAAGAGT
>JAUYSD010000221.1 GCA_030696505.1 Sulfuritalea sp.
CAGCGCGCCGACGTCGCCCATGAAGACCTCGGCCGGATAGGCGTTGAACCAGAGGAAGCCGAGGCCCGCGCCGGCCAGCGCGCCGCAGAACACCGTCAGTTCGCCGGCGCCGGGAATATAGGGCAGCAGCAGGTATTTCGAAAACACCGAGTTGCCCGCGACGTAGGCGAAGATGCCCAGCGCGGCGCCGACCAGCACGGTCGGCATGATCGCCAGGCCGTCGAGGCCGTCGGTCAGGTTCACCGCATTGCTGCTGCCGACGATCACCAGGTAGGTCAGCAGGATGAAGCCGAACATGCCCAACGGGTAGCTCACGCTCTTGAAGAAGGGCACGATCAGCGCGGTCTGCTGCGGCAGTTCCAGCGTGAAGCCGGAGGACACCCACTGGAAGAACAGCTGCACCACCTTCTCGTTGTTCGGCGCCGAAATCGAAAATGCCAGGTAGATCGCGGCGATCAGGCCCACCACCGACTGCCAGAAGAACTTGGCGCGCGCCGACAGGCCGTCGGGGTTGCGATACACCACCTTGCGCCAGTCGTCGACCCAGCCCACCGCGCCGAAGCCCAGGGTGACAATCAGCACGATCCAGATGAAGCGATTCGACAGGTCGCCCCACAACAGCGTGGACACGCCGAGCGAAATCAGGATCAGCGCGCCGCCCATGGTCGGCGTGCCGGCCTTGATCAGGTGCGTCTGCGGCCCGTCGCTGCGCACCGACTGGCCGATCTTCTTGGCCGCCAGCCAGCGGATCACGGCCGGACCGAAGACGAAGGAGATGGCCAGCGCCGTCATGGTCGCCAGCACCGCGCGCAAGGTGATGTAGCCGAAGACATTGAAGCCGCGGAAATCCTTGGCCAGCCATTGAGCGAGTTCAAGCAGCATGCGTCATTCCTTCGTCCAAGATCGCTTCGACCACGCGCTCCATGCGCATGAAGCGTGAGCCCTTGACCAGCACCGTGGTCTGCGGTTCCAGTTCGGCCAGCAGCGCCTTGACCAGCTCCTCGACGCGCGCAAAGTGCTGACCGCCTGCGCCGAAGTTGTGTGCCGCCGCGGCCGACAGTTCGCCCAGGCAGAGCAGGCGGTCGATGCCGTGGCTCTTGGCGTAGCCGCCGATCTCGTCGTGAAACTGGGCGGCCGCGGCGCCGGCTTCGCCCATGTCGCCCATGACCAGGATGCGTTTGCCGGGCACCGAGGCCAGCACATCGATCGCAGCGCGCATCGAATCGGGGTTGGCGTTGTAGCTGTCGTCCACCACCAGCGCGCCATTGCGTCCGGCGCGCCGCTGCAGGCGGCCCTTGACCCCGGCAAAGCGCTCTAGCCCCTGCTTCACCGCGGCCGGCGCGGCGCCGGCCGCCAGCGTCGCCGCCGCAGCGGCACAGGCATTGCGCGCGTTGTGGAGGCCCGGCACCGCCAGCGCCAGATCGATCTCGCCCCAGGGCGTGACCAGATGCAACTCGCCGCCCAGGCCATGGCTGACGAACTGGCCGTGCACCTCGGCGGCCTGATCGAGGCCGAAACTCAGCTGACGGCGATCGCGCGACAGTTCGCGCCAGATGCCGGCCTGGGCATCGTCGGCATTGAACACGGCGACGCCGTCGGCTGCGAGGCCGGCAAAAATTTCACCCTTGGCCAGCGCGATGTCCTGCACCGAGCCGAGCCCTTCCAGATGCGCACGCTGGGCGTTATTCACCAGCGCCACGGTGGGCGCCGCGAGGCGCGTCAGGTAGTCGATCTCGCCGGGATGGTTCATGCCCATTTCGATCACCGCCGCGCGATGCGAGTCGCGCAGTTTGAGCAGGGTCAGCGGCAGGCCGATGTCGTTGTTCAGATTGCCGATCGTCGCCAGCACTGCGTCGGCGCTGGCGAAATGCGCACGCAGGATCGCCGCGCACATCTCCTTCACCGTGGTCTTGCCGTTGCTGCCGGTGACGCCGAGCAGCGGCAGCGCAAAGCGCCGGCGCCAGTGCGCCGCCAGTGCGCCCAGCGCCAGGCGCGGATCGGCCACGGCCAGCAACGGCAGACCGGGGTGGGCGGCGGCGAATTCATGACTCACCACAGCGCCCACGGCACCCACGACACCATTGGCGCCGCGCGCGAGAACGTCGACGACATAGTCGTGACCGTCGAAGTTGTCGCCTTTCAGGGCGACGAAGAGTTCGCCGCCGGCGATGCTGCGCGAATCGGTGGACACGCCGCTGAAATCGGCGTCGCCACCCTGCGCCACGGCGCCGATGGCCTGGGCGGCCTGGTGCAGGCGCATCATCGCGCAGCTCCCGCTGCGCGCCGTGCCGCCAGCGCCAACTTTGCGGCATCGAGATCGGAGAACACATGGCGCAGGCCGGCGATCTCCTGGTAGGGCTCGTGGCCCTTGCCGGCCAGCAGGATCACGTCGCGCGGGTCTGCCGCAGCCACCACGGCGGCGATGGCCCGGCCCCGGTCGGGCTGGATTTCCGGCTGGGTCTTCATGCCGCCGAGGATGTCGTCGAGGATGACCTGCGGATCTTCACGGCGCGGGTTGTCGCTGGTCAGGACCACGCGATCGGCCAGCGCTTCCGCGATTGCACCCATCTGCGGCCGCTTGCCGGGATCGCGCTCGCCGCCGCAGCCGAACACGCAGACCAGCCGGCCGCCACGCGCTGCGGCAGTTTCGCGCAGGACGCCGAGGGCCTTGTCGAGCGCGTCGGGCGTATGCGCGTAATCCACCACGATCAGCGGTTCATCGCTGCCGCCCAGCGCCTGCATGCGCCCCGGCGGCGGCTGCAGCCCGCGCAGCGCTGCGGCGATATCCTCCAGCCGCTCACCGCGCGCGAGCAAGGCGCCGATCACGGCGAGCAGGTTGGAGACGTTGAAACGGCCAACCACGGGCGCGCCGAATTTCACCCCGCGCAGCTCGAAGCCGATGCCGGCGGCACCCATGCTCAGGTTTTCCGCGCGCAGGATTTCATCGACGGCCGTGCCGTCGGCCGCCTTGCCGTCGTCATTGGTCAGCGTGTAGCCGAAGGTGCGTACCGCGCTTTCCGGACGACTCTTGAGCATGGCGGCGAGCTCGAACCCGACCGGGTCGTCGAGATTGAGCACGGCGGCGGTGAGGCCCGGCATCAGGAACAGCTTGCCCTTGGCCACCGCATAGGCCGCCATGCTGCCGTGGTATTCGAGATGGTCGCGCGTCAGATTGGTGAATACGGCGACGTCGAAGGCCGCGCCATTGACCCGGCCCTGGTCGAGGCCGATCGAAGACACTTCCATGGCGCAGGCATCGGCGCCGCGCGCGACGAAAGCGGCCAGCGCCGCATGCAGCGTGATCGCATCGGGCGTGGTATTGGGGCTCTCGTCGAGCGCTTCAAGGAAGCCGTTGCCCAGGGTGCCGACTACCGCACACCGATGCTGCAGGAGATTCATCGCCTGCGCGATCCATTGCGACACCGAGGTCTTGCCATTGGTGCCGGTGACGCCGGCCAGCCACAGCTGTTCGGACGGACGGCCGTACACCAGGTGCGCGATCTTGCCCGAGAGCGCCGCCAGCCCCTCGACCTCGACCAACGCCGTATCACCAGCGGCAACTCTTGCGAGGACGGTTGCTCCCGCCTCGGCGATCACCGCCGCAGCGCCTTTCGCCACCGCCTGGGCGATGAAGGCGCGGCCATCGGTCTGCGCGCCGGGGAAGGCGACGAAAACGTCGCCCGGCTGCACGCGCCGCGAGTCGGCGGTCAGCCGCGTCGCCGCGACACCTTGTCGTTTGAGCTGGTCGAGTATGGCCATCGCGGCGTTCACATCTCTTCCTTGACCGGCTCGGTGCCGGTCATCAGGAGCGGCTTCTGCGGCGCATCGGGCGCCACGCCCAGAGTGCGCAGGCTGCCGGCCATGACCTGGGCGAACACCGGCGCCGCCACTTCGCCGCCGTAATACTTGCCGTTCGAGGGTTCGTCGATCATCACGGCGACGATCAGCCGCGGCTCGGAAACCGGCGCGAAACCGACGAAAGCAGCGATGTATTTGTTGGCGTAGGCGCCGCCTTCCAGCTTGTGCGCCGTGCCGGTCTTGCCGGCCACGCGGTAACCGGCGATCTGCGCCCGAGGCGCGGTGCCGCCCGGCTGCACGGCCATTTCCAGCATGCTGCGCACCTCGCGCGCAGTCTGCGCCGAGAACACCTGGCGGCCGCGCTGCGGCGGCACGTCCAGGCGCGCCAGCGAAATCGGCACCAGGTCGCCGTCGCGGGCAAAGGCCAGATAGGCCTGCGCCAACTGCATCAGCGTCACCGAAATGCCATGGCCATAGGCCATGGTGGCCTGCTCGATCGGACGCCAGGTCTTGACCGGACGCAGCCGGCCGCCCACCTCGCCGGGAAAGCCGAGCTTGAGCGGTGCGCCGAAACCCAGGCTGTCGAACATGACCCACATGTCTTCCGGCTTCATCGCCAGCGCCAGCTTGGCCGCGCCGACGTTCGAGGATTTCTGGATCACCTGGGCCACGGTCAGGGTGCCGTGCATGTGGGCATCGTGGATCGTCGCCGAGCCGATCGTCATCTTGCCCGGCGCGGTCTGGATCGGCGTGTCGAAGCGCACCTTGCCCTGCTCCAGCGCCAGCGCCGCGGTGAAGGGCTTGAGCGTCGAGCCGGGCTCGAAGGTATCGGTCAGGGCGCGGTTGCGCAGCTGGGCGCCGACCAGCTTGACGCGATTGTTCGGGTTGTAGGTCGGCAGGTTTGCCAGGGCCAGGATTTCGCCGCTTTGGGCATCGAGCACCACCACGCCACCGGCCTTGGCGCGGTGCTGTTCCAGCGCCTGCTTCAGATAGCTGTAGGCCAGGTACTGCACCTTCGAGTCCAGGGCGAGGACGATATCCTTGCCTTCCAGCGGCGGACGCTTGCTTTCGACATCCTCCACCACATTGCCGCGGCGGTCCTTGATCACCCGGCGGCTGCCGGGCTTGCCGGCAAGCTGTCCATTGAAGGCCAGTTCGATGCCTTCCTGGCCGACGTCCTCGACACCGGTGAAGCCCAGCATGTGCGCCATTACCTCGCCGCCCGGGTAATAGCGCCTGTATTCGTTCTTCTGGTGGATGCCGGGCAGCTTCAGGGCCATCACCCGCTCGGCCAACTCGGGCGGCAGCTGGCGTTTGACGTAGGTGAAATCCGCCTCCGAGCCGAGCTTGCGATTCAGCTCGCGCACGTCGAGGTCGAGCAAGGCGGCCAGATCGCGCGCCTGCGCCGGCGTCAGTTGGGCGTCTTCCGGAATCGCCCAGATCGAACGCACCGGCGTCGATACCGCCAGCACGTCGCCGTGGCGGTCGGTGATGCGGCCGCGCGTGGCGGAAATGTCGATCACGCGCTCGAAGCGGGCGCGTCCCTTGTCGCCCAGGAATTCGTTGTTGAAACCCTGCAGGTAAAGCGAGCGCCCGATCAGCACGCCGAAGGCGCCGAGCAAGACCACCAGCACCAGGCGTTGCCGCCAGGGCGGCAGGCGCTCCGAGAGCAGCGGGCTCTTGCTGAATTTGATCGGTTTCATGGCCACCTTAATTCCCCGGCGCCGCTTCGACGGAAATGATCTGCCCCGGCGCCGGCTGTTTCATGCCCAGCTTTTCGCGAGCGACCTTCTCGACCCGGACATGCGCCGCCACGGTGCTTTGCTCCAGCTGCAGCTGTCCCCATTCGACATCCAGATCGCGCATACGTTTTTGCACCGCTTCCAGTTCGGTGAACAGCTTGCGCGCGCGATGATTGGCGCTGACCAGCGACAGGGCGCAAGCCAGCACGACCAGGATCAGGAAGAAGTTCAGGCGGACCACCTAATCGCCCCCACCCCCCGGCCCCCGCCCGCCGGCGGGGGTGACCGAGGTTCGCCGCTGCGCGGCTCCGGCTTCATGACGGGCGCTGTCTTGGGTCGGCCCGGCGCCGGCGCCGACCTTCTGCGCCACGCGCAGCACGGCACTGCGGCTGCGCGGGTTGGCGGCAATTTCTGCGGCCGAGGGAAAGATCGCCTTGCCCACCAGCTTCAGCACCGGCTGCGGCAGATCCACCGCGCGCACCGGCACGCCCTTGGGCGGCTGCAGGGGTTGCGCCGCATCGCGCAGAAAGCGTTTGACGATGCGATCCTCCAGGGAATGAAAACAGATCACGGCCAGGCGCCCGCCCGGCGTCAGTCGTGCAACGGCCCTGGGCAGGGCTAGCGACAGCTCCTCAAGCTCCCGATTGACGTGAATCCGTAGAGCCTGAAAGGTCCGCGTCGCCGGATGCTGACCCGGCTCCCGCGTGCGGACGACTTGCGCCACGAGCGTGGCAAGCTCTCCTGTCCTTGAAATACCGTGCTCGCCCCGAGCAGCAACAAGCGCCTTTGCAATCGCATGAGCAAACCGTTCTTCGCCATAGTCTCTGACCACCCTTTCTATTTCCGATTGCGATGCCCGCGCCAGGAACTCGGCGGCGGTCTCCCCCTGCGTCGTATCCATGCGCATGTCCAGCGGCGCATCGAAACGAAAGCTCATGCCCCGTTCGGGCGTATTCAGTTGCGGCGACGACACGCCGATATCCAGCAGCACGCCATCCACCTGCCCCACGCCGAAGCGGTCCAGCACCGCGTCGAATTCGCTGAAGGCCGCGTGCGCCAGAGTGAAGCGGGGATCGACGAGCGCGGCCCCCGCGGCTATCGCCGCCGGATCGCGATCCAGCGCGATCAGCCGCCCGTCGGCTGCCAGCAATTCGAGGATCGCCCGGCTGTGTCCGCCACGGCCGAAGGTGGCATCGACATAGACGCCCCCCGACCGGATCGCCAGAGCTGCGACCGCCTCGGCCAGCAGCACACTGACGTGGGTATTGGCGGTCAAAGCGGGCACTCACAACGCAAGATTTTCCAAGCCCGGAGGCAGGAGCTTGTCGCCCACCGCGAAGATCGCCTCCTGCTGAGCCTGCCAGCCGGCGGCCGACCAGATTTCAAAATGACGCCCTTGGCCCACCAGCCAGATTTCCTTTTCCAGTCCGGCGTATTGGCGCAGCGACGGTGAAATCAGCAGGCGCCCGGCGCCATCGAGTTCGACGTCCTCGGCAAAACCCACCAGCAGACGCCGCACCATGGCCGATTCCAGTTGCAGGCTCGACGCCGCCAGAATCTGCGCGCGTATCGGTTCCCAGGCAGGCTGCGGATAGAGCAGCAGGCAGCGATGCGGATGGGCGGTCACCACCAGGCGGCCTTCGCCAGCCGCCACCAGGGCGTCGCGGTGCCGCGCCGGAACGGCCATCCGGCCCTTGGCATCAAGATTCAGCGCCGCCGCACCTTGGAACATCGGATCTCCCCCAGGGTGGAAAACGAGCCGCCATCCGGCCAAAATTTCCCACTACTTCCCACAAGATCCCACTTTATGACACTTTTTGATGTCGGTCAAGAATCAATCAAGTTTTCCCCAGACGCAACAAGGGCTTAGGTGTCGAAACGGAATAATTTTTCTAGCGCAATATTTAATAGAATCAATATAGATAGCAAGCTAACCGAATGTGGTTTATGAGGAGTTTCAGGCGCCCGACCAAGCCCGCCGGACGGACCGGGCGCAACGCAGGTCGAGCAAGAAAAGGTCGGGCATTCGCCGGCCGCCGACAGCCCAGGCGGCTGGCGCAAGCCGCTTGGGGCGAAGGGCGCTTAAGCCGCGCGCGCGCCCATTGTCTCGCCGAGGCGTATCGGCCGCTGCGGCGCCCACCCGGAGCTGAACTCCAGCGCCGACTTGGGAAACAACATCACCACGGTCGAGCCAAGCAGGAAGCGGCCCATTTCCTCGCCTTGCCGGAACACAAGTTGCCGATCCTCGTAGCCCCACTCCCGCAAACGGCCGGGGCGCGGCGGATTCACCACGCCATGCCAGACGGTTGCCATGCTGCCGACGATGGTGGCGCCGACCAGTACCATGACAAAAGGCCCCCACTCGCCCTCGAAGACGCAAACCACACGCTCGTTGCGCGCAAACAGGCCGGGCACGCCGCGCGCGGTGACGGGGTTCACCGAAAACAGGTCGCCCGGCACGTGAATCATGTGCAACAAGCGGCCCGTGCAGGGCATATGGATGCGGTGGTTGTCCTTCGGGCTCAGGTAAAGCGTGGCAAAGCAGCCATCCTCGAACTGCGCCGCCAACGCGGCATCGCCGCCGACCAATGCCGTCGTCGAATAGGAATGCCCCTTGGCCTGGAAGATCTGGTCGCGCAGGATGGCGCCGAACTGGCTGATCGCGCCATCCACCGGGCAGATGAAATCGGCATCGGCCAGCGGCCGCGCACCGGGCTTCAGCGGCCGCGTGAAGAACTCATTGAAGCTCGTGTAGGAAGCGATTTCGGGATTCGCCGCCTCGGCCATATTGACGCCATAGCGGCCGACGAACCAGCGGATCACCGCCGTCGTCAGGCCGCCGGCGCGTGCGCCGGCGAACTTGCCGGCCAGCGCGGTAAGCGCCTGCTTGGGCAGCAGATACTGGAGCGAGACGGCGAGGCGGTCGGACACGATGGCGGCCAAAGAAAAAGGCCGCCGATTATAGCCGGCGGCCTTTTCCATGCCCGCAGTCCGGGCCGCGCTGCCTCAGCGGCCCTGCGTCTGCAATGCGGCGATACGTTCTTCCATGCTCGGATGGCTGGCGAACAGCGCCATCAGGCCGTGGCCGCCGGCGATGCCGGAACTGGCCAGGCTCTTCGGCAGCGGCTCGACTTCCATGCCGCCCAGGCGTTGCAGCGCGGCGATCATCGGCCGCGGCGAACCCATCAGGCCGGCGGCGCCGGCATCAGCGCGAAACTCGCGCTGGCGCGAGAACCAGGCAACGATGACGCTGGCCAGAATGCCGAACAGGATGTCGCAGACGATCACGGTAATCGTGTAGCCGATGCCGGGACCGGAAGACTGGCTGTCGCCGCGACGCAGGAAGCTGTCGACCAGGTAGCCGACAATGCGCGAAAGGAAAATCACGAAGGTATTCACCACGCCCTGGATCAGGGTCAGCGTCACCATGTCGCCGTTGCCGACGTGGCTGACCTCGTGCGCCAGCACGGCTTCGACCTCCTCCTTGCTCATGCTCTGCAGCAGTCCCGTCGATACCGCGACCAGCGAATTGTTCTTGGAGGGACCCGTGGCGAAGGCATTCGGCGCCCCCTCGTAGATCGCTACCTCGGGCATGGCGATGCCGGCCTTCTCCGCCTGCTTGCGCACGGTTTCGACCAGCCAGAATTCGGTCGAGGTCGACGGGCTGTCGATGACGTGGGCGCCGGTGGACCACTTGGCCATCATCTTCGACATCGCCAGGGAAATGAAGGCGCCGCCAAAGCCGATGATGCCGGCGAAACCCAGCAGCATGCCCATGTCAAGGCCGTTGGCGGTCAGGTAGCGGTTCACCCCCAGCAGGCTGGCGGCGATCGACAGCACCAGCATCACGGCAAGGTTGGTGACCAGAAACAGTACGATGCGTTTCATTGCGGTTCTCCAGGGAAAAACGTGAACGGCGCAGATGCGCCCGCGCATGCCGGCTTAGATGCTGCGTTTCCCGGAAAATTCAAGTGCACGACGGAAGAGTCCGGGTGCGGGTTCCGCGGCTATCGATACCCCGGCGCACCTACCGCAGGAGTTATGCCTCCGGCGGAGCCGGGGGCGGTATCCCTTGCGGACGGCGCTGGCGCTGCGGCGGCTGGCTGCTGCAGCTGTACCGTGGGCGCGGCGTCTTTGTGCTTTTCGTGCGGATGCCAGCCCAGTAGCGCCAGCAGGGCGAAGAAACCGACGACATAGCCGACGGCAATGAACCACCCGTGCCGCAACCACTGGCCGACGGATTTGGCTTCGGGGAACAGGTTGGCGACGGCGACGCCGGCCGAAGAACCGAACCAGAGCATCGAGCCGCCGAAACCCACGGCATAGGCCAGGAAACCCCAGTCGTAGCCGCCCTGCTTCAAGGCCAGCGCGGTCAGCGGGATATTGTCGAATACGGCGGAGATGAAGCCCAGCGCCAGCGCCGAGGGCCACGATGCGGGCGGCAGCGACTCCACCGGCATCATCGAGGCGCAGGTGACGAGGGACAGCAGGAACACCGACCCCTTGAAGGCACCCGGAATCAGACTCCATTCCGGCTTGCGCAGCGGAACGGCCAGCAACAGGGCGACCCAGACGGCGGCACCAAGGAAAGGAAAGTGATCGGCCGCGGCAGCGAATTTCAGGTTCACCGTGACATTGGTGACGATGGCGCCGACCAGGATGAAGCCAACGATGCCGACGCGCGCCCAGTCGATGTGGTGCGCAGCCTTGAAGTCGCGGCTGATCGCCATGTGCTTGTGCTGCAGCAGGGCCGCCGGGATGCCGAACACCACCAGCGCCACGCCGGATGCCACATAGGCCTCGACCACGTCGAACGGGCTGACGCCGTCCAGCCACATCATGGTCGTCGTCGTGTCGCCGACCACCGAGCCGGCGCCACCCCCGTTCGAAGCGGCGACAATGGCCGCGAGGTAGCCGATATGCACCTTGCGTTTGAACACGCTGGCCGCCACCGTGGCGCCGATCAGGGCGGCAGCGATGTTGTCGAGGAAGCCGGAGAGTACGAAGATGATCACCAGCAGCATGAACGGTCCCAGCCAGCCTTCGGGCAACAGCCTGGGCAACACCTCGGGTACCCCGCTGTCCTCGAAATGCCGCGCCAGCAAAGCAAAGCCGACCAGCAGGCCGAGCAGATTGACCAGCAGCACCCATTCGTGCCCCATGTGCGCAGCGAAGCCGGCGAGGCCGGCGCCGGTCTTGAAACCGGTGAACAAGATCTTGTAGGTCGTGATGGTGACCAGGCCGGTCAGCGCCACCTGCAGCACGTAGTGGTGAAACAGCGCCACGCCCAGCAGCGTCGCGGCGAACAAGATGAAATCGACGGGAATGCCGAACAAAGCCGGGGATGTCACCACTGCGTCAGCGGCCTGCGCCAGCGGAGTCGCCAACAGCAATGCGGCAAATGCGGTGACGGCCCCCATGGCGGACCGGAATGCGGCTGTTCGGTGCGACGTTCTCATCTACCACTCCCCTTGGCTTTTGACGGCGGATTGTAGCAGCCCGCCGGCCGCGAACAGCCACTCCGGAAGCAATTGCGGCGCATTTGTCCATCCTCGCGAAGGCAATGCCTACGCGGAATGCGCTAAACTTGACCGTCCTAGAAAATGAAGGTCAGGCCATGAAAATACTGCTTCCAGTGGACGGTTCCGAGCATTCCGATCGCGTTACGCGCCATGTCATACAACTGGCAAAAAGCTGCGCCGAATACGAGATCCTGCTGCTCAACGTCCAGGAGCCGATCGATGCGCCGGAAGTCCGCGGTCATATGCCCGCACGCGAAATCGTAGCCATGCAGGAAACCCGCGGTGGCGATGCCATGGCTTCGGCGCGGGCTTTGCTCGATGCGGCAGATGTCGCCTACGCACCCGAGATAATCCTCGGCCCCGTGGCGGAATCCATCGCCCGCATCGCCCGCGAGCGCCAATCCGATGCCATCGTGATGGGCTCGCATGGCGCCGGCGCGCTGGTCAGTGCGCTGATGGGATCAGTGGCCAGAGAAGTAATTCATCTCGCACCCTGCCCGGTCACGGTGGTCAAGTAAGCGCAGCGTTTCCATCCGCGAATTTCCCTGCCGGGCTAGTGCACGTCTTCCCCCGCCGCCGCGGGCGCCAGCCCCGCGGCACGGAAGGCATGGCCCATCATCACCATGCCCGCATGCGGCGCATTGAGCCCGGCGGCGAAGTAGATCAGCTCGAACACCGCATCGCCCTGGTCCGCTGCGACCACCGCGGTCAGCACCTGCTTCTCGTCCGAATACACGCGATGGCGCAGGCTCTGGGTGCCGATGCCGCGCGCATGGTGGATGCTGGCGCTGACCACACCCTGCTCGCGGCGCAGGGCTTCGAGCACTTCGGCGCCGCGCCCGGCCGGCATCACGCAGGTGATGATGCGGTAGTCGCCGCGCGGCGGCGGCAGCTGGACGGCCTCAGTCATGATGTCCGAAACGCGCCGCGACTTCGGGCGGCACATAGGTCGCCATCTTTTCCAGCGGCGCCATGTAGATCATGCCCATGCCCGGCGTATCCAGCTTGGCGGCGACAAACACCCGCTCGAAGATGTGATCGGCGTGATCGGCCGGGGCGACGATGTAGATCACTTCCTTCTCGGCATTTACCGTGATGCCGAGCACGCCGAGGTGTTTCTGCCGCACGCCGGTGCCGCGCGCATAGAAGATCGTCGCGCCCTGCGCCCCGGCCTCGGTCGCCGCATCGACCACGGTATCGGCCACACCGCGCTGCACGATGCAGGTAATCAGCACCGCATCGGTCAGCACCACGATTTCGTCACGCTGTTTCATGTCCAGCTTTCTCCCCGTGCAGCGACTTCCGCGCTGCGACGAATCCAGAGGCCCACCAGCAACACCGAGATGATCGGGCCGAACGAGGCCATGGCGAGGATGCCGAAGCCTTCCGCGGCACCCACCGCCTGGCCCAGGCCGAGACCGAGGGCCAGCACCAGCGGCACGGTGACCGGACCGGTGGTGACGCCGGCGCTGTCCCAGGCCAGCGCCACATACTCCTCGCTGGACCACAGCGTTCCGGCCAGCGCGACCGTATAGCCGCCCAGCAGCAGCGGCAGCATCGACCAGCCGAAGATGATCTTGGCCACGCCCAGCGCAATGCCCAGCGCGACGCCGACCGCCACGGCCTGGATCAGCAACTTCTTGGGAAAGGCACCGTCGGTCAGGTTTTCCACCGTGACCCCCATCGCATTGAGCGCCGGCTCGGCCACCGTGGCGCCATAGCCGAGAGTCACGGCGAAAATTAGCGTCAGGCCGATGCCGAGCGGATAGGG
>JAUYSD010000120.1 GCA_030696505.1 Sulfuritalea sp.
GCATCCAAGTCGAGAACGAATGGTTCAACGGCGACGAGCTGATTCCGGAAATCGGTTCGAAGATCGATGTGTGGTATGCAAAGTGGGACGGCAATTTTGTTTTATGGATCAAGCCTGACCGCACGGCCGTTCTGATTCAAAAGGAAACCGACTATCACCCGCTGGATATTGCCGGTGCGAAGGAACAATCACGCCGCAACGGCATTCAGGTGGCCAACGTAAGGCGCTTAGCGGCTATCTCGCCACACGTCGACACGGTCGCCGCAATGGCCCGCTATAACGCTGCGCTGCCTCTTCCACCGGAAACCCCGCCCGGCCCACAAATCACGCTAGAGCCGGAGGCCCGTGCCCTGATGGATGCCATTCAAGAAGGGGCGGACATCGCCGCCGCGCCACCGATCAAGCTGCCGCACTTGGCCTATCGGGAAGATAAAACGGGGGAAGTAGTGCACCCCGCGCGGATCGCTCCAGCGCCGGAGGCCGAACGCTTCGATATTTGGGACACCCCGCCGCCCCAAAAGACGAAAACCGATGCGTCCGCCGACGCACCGGTTTTCGATATTCATGCCGCACTTGTAACAACACCGCCCCTCAACGACCACGTAAAGGAAACGGAAAGCAAATGATATCCAACTCCGAAGGCAAAGACAACGGCTACCCCAAGGAATGGGAAGCCATCATCAGTCAAGTTGAGATTCACTTGGCTACTGGTAACCCACCCCGGCATCGCCTAGAGGGCATCGCGGGATTGACTGCTTCAGAATTCAGCAACCTGCTCGAACGCGCTCCCCTGCCATTTCGAGAACGCGACCGCTCCCGACATGAAAAGGCAATCCAGGCACTTGCGGATTGGATTGCAGAACGGGAAGAGCGCAAGATCGCTGCGCCGTGCGGGTTTGCTGCAACGCCAACATTCCAGGCGATAACCGCCTACATCGAGGACGCCCACCGGGACAATCTTCTGTGCGCCATCACAGGCGGCGTCGGAATTGGCAAGAGCGAAGCCGCAAAAGCCTACGCAGCAGCCCATCCGCGAACGCTGCTGCGCCCCGGCGCGGTCCGCATCGAATTTACCGAATCGGACAGCAACCAAACCGCCGCGTTGTCGAAGATCCTTGGCGCAATGGTGGGGCCGCACGGGGGCGCTTACCGGTCATGGCAACTCGAAGAGGAAGTCGGCATGGCATGCCGGCCAGGCGACATTCTTTTGCTCGATGAATGCAACGAACTCGGCGCGGCCGTCAATGTCATCAAGAGCCTTCGCAATCGATTTGACATACCGATTGTTGCAATAGGCAATCCGGACTTCACGCGGAACGTCTACGGCAAAAAGAGCACCTTCAGCGCCCTTGCCAGTCGGATGCTGCCGCTCGATATTCCCAGGACAACAGAGGCGGACGTGTCTGCCTGGTTCGCCTGGGAAGGCTTGAGCGGAGATGCGCTCTACAGCATGGCCGTTGCTATCGCGTGCCGAGGCGACGCGGGTGGTGGCCTGCGCTCGCTGGCGTTACTGGTGGGGCGGTGCCGCAAGAAGTTTCCCGGCCGCCCGGTAAGCGCCGCCATGCTGCGCGACGTTGCCGCGTCCTTTGGCCGTGGCATTCAGATCAAGAGGGCCGCATGATGGACAAGCCCCGCCTGATCCAACTCGTCAAGATCGGCCAAAAGCGCATGGGCTGGGACGATGACACCTATCGCGCCTGGCTGGGGAAGCACACCGGAAAGCGCAGCGCCAAGGATTGCAGCGAGGGGCAGCTTTCCATCCTTGCCGATCTGCTGCGCGACATGGGCGCACTCGACAAACCCGGCTACACGCCCCCGGCCATTCCTGGCGGCAGCGGCCCGGATCGCCCCACGCAAGCGCAATGGCGCACCGCGCTGGGTTTGTCCAAGAAACTCGGGATGTCGGGCGCGGTGAATGATCCAAGCTTGGCGACCTTCTGCCAGCGCGTCGCCAAGGTCGACAACCCGCGTTTTTTGGATCGGGCCGGCATGCATGCCCCGATCAGCGGCCTGACCGCTTGGCACGAAAGCCGAAAAAATGGCGGCAAGATCAACAAGGTCACCGCCACACCCCAAAACCCCGAAATCGGGCCATAGAGGCGTTACAAGTTACCGATGGTCACTCGGATACCTCCGAACCTTGTAACGCGGCAAGTACGCGGTCGCAAGGCCGGCCCTGTCGATTTTCACGCAACACCCTTGTTCGCATTCCTCGTCAACCGATAGAAAAGGAGTTTCATCATGACGCAAACCACCACCGGCGTTCGCGCCTCGCTTGACCTCAAACATGCCGCCCTTCTCGATTTGGGTGTGCACCTTGATTCCATCGGTAAAACCACCGACGCGCTAAAGGGAATCAGCGCGATGCTGTACCCGGAAACCACCGATGGTGATTTTCAGATGAATATGACCAAAGTGTCGGAGGTATCAGCAGTGTTCGATTTTTTCGGCGAAACGCTGGACGCCCATCGCGGCGCGGCGGTCGAAGCCATGCACCGCTTAGGGCTTGCTGTGACCGGGGAACCGCGATGAACGGCCTGACGCCTATCCGGATGGCCGCCAACGTGAACGACAGAATCAGCGAGTCAGGCAGGGCACTATGCGCGCTTGCAGACATTCTCGATGCTGTTGACGAGGAGCGTATCAGGGACGACTATCCCCACGCGGGTCTTGGCTATCTGCTGAAAATCATCGGCGGTGAAACGCTACAACACGCCGACGATGTGCGCGGCCTACTTGCAGCCGCACATGCGGCTAGCGCCAACGCGGACGCGCCTCTAATAGGGTGAGCGCACCCCCTAAGCCAGCGCCCGCCCGGCGCAATCCCGGCGGGCTTTTTCTTAAAAATACAAGCTGGCACACGCCAGCAGTTTTTCGGTCTGCGTACTCCGGATACTCGTAGGCATCTGCTTACGGGAATCCTCGCTAATGACCGGAACCGCCCCAACTGCTGCAAGCGACCAGAGAGCCTACGTTTCCCAGCTCCCTGCCAAGGCGCGCGAGCTGGTCGACTTTCTCGGTTTGCCGGCAACTCTTCTCCTGGTCAAGGAATACGGCGGGCAAACCTTCATGGTTCCCAAGGGCAAGCGGGCGCGCGGAGTAGCACGCATGGCGGAAATGACCGAAGCCATCGGTCAGGAAGCCGCAGAAAAGCTTTGCCACACCTACGGCGGCGAATATCTCGCCGTGCCGGCCTGCAAGCGCCCGTTGCAGCTCTTGCGCGATGCCGATATGCAGTCCCGGTTCGACGCCCTGACATCGAGGTTGGGTGGTCAATCGGCGCGCAACGCCGTGAATCAGATCGCCAAAGACTTTGGAACCAATTCCAGCACGGTATGGCGCGCTTTGAAGCGGGTTTCTTGATTACCCACCCACCACTCACCACGAGAAGACCATTATGGGCATTACTGAGACAGCACCCACGAAGAGCGCGGTGAACCAACTCGCTGCAATGAGTGTTACCGAAATGATGGAACGGCTACGAGCGGCCCGCACGCGATTGGCCGGCTTGCTGGTAGAGCAAGAGCGTCTTCAGGGGGCGATGCGCGAAATCAGAAACTGGCTCGCTGGGCATCAGATGACCGACGGGGAGGCCAGCCGAAACGGCGTATTGGGCACCATTCGTGAGAAGCGCGACGAGATCGCTTCGATGAATACGACCCTGGCGACGCTCAATCAGGGCATTCGGGAATGCAAGGCAGAGGTCGACACGCTGGACGCATTGCGCTTCCGTGAGGAAGAGCTGCTTGAATTTGCAGTCAGCGTCTATGCCGAGCGCCAGGCGGAACTGAATAGCCTTTGCGCGCGAGCGAAATCGCTCAGGCAAGAGTTCGAAGAAACGAACAGATCACTTGCCACGGCCCGAAGCGATCTCATCTCTGCTCGGGCGTCCAAGTCCCGCAGCATGTCGCTTGCTGACATCAGCGCTGCAGGGGGGAAAGAAACCGATGCGGAGCGGCGTGTGAGTGATGCAGAGCTTCTCGTCGGCAACCTCAACAGCGCGTTGAAGAGGCTGCCTGTTGAAATAGAGGCGGCCCGCAGCGCCCTGAAGCTCGCTGAAGAAAAAGTGTGGGAGGCCTATTACAAACTGGCTGTCAGAGACATCCAGACGCTGCCTGGTTATACCGAAATCATGGAGGCGCTTAAGCAGGCATTTGTTGCCTGGGTAGCGTCAGGACATTGGGGAGATTTTGGTGTGTTCCTGGTAATGGCAACCGTTGGCGAGGGTGCTGAACCTCCCAGCCATGAATACGTGGCTGCGCATAAAGCGGAGCTCGCCGCTAGGTTGAAGCTCACGTAGGGCAAGCCTACCTGCTACGCGCATCGTGAACAGAATTCCCATGATTTCCTCTTTCATGGAAATGGGCAATAGGCGCAACGCGAGAGCTGGCCATAGCGTTGCAATGTCTGCCCGACCTATGGCCGGAAGTCTCCTTGTGGCGCATTCCTTCAGTGCGCCGCTGGGAGCGCCCGCAAGGGCTTTGAACGCCAGAGCGCCTAGAGCGCCGGAGCGTCTTATGCATGTGGCCCTGCTGATGAGCAGAACATGAGCGACAACATCAAGCTGGGACTGACGCTCACCTACGACGGCAAGGCCGTCGCCGGCGGCACCGCCGCGAACACCCAGCAGGTCAAGCAATTCGGCGACGCGGCAAAGAAGGCCGGCAGCGACGCCGCGCAGTCGTTCGATCGGGTAACGCTATCAGCTAAGCAGACCTCTGCCGCACTGCGCCAGGTGCCGATGCAATTCACCGACATCTTCACCAGCCTCGCCGCCGGCCAGAACCCGATGCAGGTCATGCTGCAGCAGGGCGGCCAGCTCAAGGACATGTTCGGCGGCATCGGCCCCGCCGCGCGCGCAATGGGCGGCTATGTTGCCGGGATGATCAACCCCATGACGATGGCCGGCGCGGCCGTGGTCGGGCTGGCGGTGGCCTACGAGTCAGGGCGGCGCGAATCGGAGGAGATGGCCAAATCCATCATCCTCAGCGGCAACGCCGCCGGCACCACGGCCGGCCAGATGCAAACCTACGCACGCACCGTGGCTGAGGCCACCGGCGCCACGCGCGGCGCGGCGGCCGAGGTTATGACGCAGCTCACCGCCACAGGGAAGGTGAGCAACGAAATGCTAGGCCGCGCGACCGAAGCCGCCGTGCGTCTGCAACGCGTCGGCGGCCCGGCCATTGAGGACACGGTTAGTCGCTTTGCTGAGCTGGGAAAGGCGCCGGTCGCGGCGTCCCTCAAGCTCAACGAACAGACCAACTACTTGACCGGCGCGGTGTACCTGCAGATCAAGGCGCTGCAGGAACAAAACGACATCGCCGCTGCCGGGGCACTGGCGCAAGGCGCCTATGCCGACGCAGGCAAGAAGATGGCGGCCGAGATGGAAAAGAACCTCGGGCTGATGGAGCGAGGCTGGCGCAAGGTAGGCGATGCCGCCAAGAAAACGCTGGACGTGGTGAAAGGCATCGGCAGACCGGAGTCGCCGGACGATCAGCTCGCCGCCGCGCAAGCATGGCTCGCCGCGCTGCAAAACAAGCAAAAAGCCCTCGGCGCGGAGGTGGCAGAGAGCGACCTGACGCAGGCTCGCGAGGCGGTAGCGTTGGCGAGGGCCAAGGTGGCCTCCGAAAGGGACGCGGCCAAAGCCGCCGCCGATACAAGGGATGAATTCGAGAAGCAGAAAAAAGCGATCGCCGAGGCCGACAAATCAGCCACACACCAGGTCTTCACGCTTAAAGAGTCGTTGAATCTGCTGAGGACGCAGAAAGATGCGGCTATTAAGAACACCCCTGAGTCATTGCGGGGGCAGGTCGATCTCGACTTCAAGCGCCGCGAGCTGGAGCTGACGCGCCAGCTCCTCGACCTGTACCACAACATGGGCAATGAGGGGCGTGCCCTCGATAACGCTCGCATCGATGGGGCGCTGAAACTGTCCGATATCCGGGGCAAGGCCGATGCGGCACACTTGGCGGCTCAAAAGCAGTTGAGTCAGATCAGCGACAGCCGGGCATTCAATGCGCAGGCTTTGATCGAAGAGCGGCAACTCGAAGAGCAACTGGCCGCGGTGAAGGCCAGGAAGATCGGCCCGGCGCCCGCAGAGAAAGTCAAGAGGGACGCTGATATCGCAGCGATCGAAGCGCAACAGATCGCTGCCCGTCAGGCCACCCTCGACAAGTTCGACCTGATGGAAGACAAGGCCGGCCGCGACTCCATCGCCCGCGACGCGGCGATCGCCAAGGAACGCGGCGAGGTCGAGCGCGCCTACACCCTCGACTACATCGCCAAGAAACAACTCGCGATGCGCGAAGCCTACGCCGCCGGCGACGCACAGTTGATCGCCCAGATTCAAGCGCAGTTCGACGCCGGGCTGGGCAATGCCCGCTTCACCGCCGTGAAGCAGGACTATGACCGCCTCTTCGAGCAGCTCAAGGCTGAGCTGGAAGCCGTGCGCCAGGAAGCCGAGCGCGACGGCGGCTGGCTGGCCGGCATCAACGCCGCGGCCAAGGCCGAAGAGATCAAGTCGCGCCTGATGCCGCAGCTCGACGCCCTGGGCAAGCAGCTCGACGGCCTGGCCGACAAGAGCCCGATCAACCAGAAAGCCACGGCAACCGCCAAGCGCGAGCTGCAAACCCTGGCGACCGAAGTCTCGCCGATCTGGAAGCACGCCGTCGAGGGTATCGACCGCACCTTCCACGACGCCTTCAGCCGCATGCTGGAAAGCGGCAAGGGTTCCTGGGAGTCCTTCGCCGAAAGCCTTAAGAACACCTTCAAGACCACGGTGGCCGATGCCATCTACCAAATGTTCGCGCGGCCATTCGTGTTCCAGGCGGTGGCCGGCGCGTCTGGCGCGATGGGTTTCTCCGGTGCGGCCAACGCCTTCGGCGGCGCCGGCGGCATGGGCGGCGGTATCGGCGATCTGTTTTCGATGGGCAGCTCGGCAAGCAGCCTGTTCGGTGGCGGAAGCGGCGCGTATACGGCGTTTGCGATGTCTGAGATGGGAAGCTCGCTTGGACTCTCCACGGCCTATATCGACGCGCTGGGGATCGGCGAGGCAGTCGGCGGCACCGCGTTGTCCGCGCTCGGTACCGCGCTGCCCTATGTCGGTGCGGCGCTGGCCGTGGCCTCGATGCTGGGCGCATTCGATGGTGGCGGCGAAGATCCGCATAACAACACCCAGCTCACCGGCTTCGAGCTGGGCCTGAACCGCTCCGGCGCCTTTGCCGTGCAGAACTCGGATGCCACCGGCGCCCCGTCCGCTATGAGCGCCGGCCCGACCTCGGGCGAGGGCTGGTGGGCCGACTCGGTCAACCTGTCGGCCGCTCAGCTCGCCACGATCAGCCAGGCGGTTGCCGTCACTTTCGCCCAGGGGCGCGAGGCCGCGCGCCTGCTCGGCGTCGATCCGTCCGTGGTCGATTCGGCCAGCGTCGATAGTCGTTACAACGGCACGCCCGGTAACGGGCATATCCAGGGCTATTTCTCGACGATGGAGCAGGCCTTCGCGGCGCTCGGCGACGCGATTTCGCTCAAGGTGATTCCGAACCTGAGCGAGTTTCAGCAAAGCAGCGAATCGCTGGCGCAAACCACCCAGCGGCTGACGCAGGAATTCGTGCTCACCAACAGGATGGCGACCCTGATGGGGCACGATGCCGCCACGGCCTTCGGCGGCACCAACCTCAAGGCCCGCGACGCGCTGATCCAGTCGCTGGGTGGCGTCGGCGGCGCGACCGGCGTTTTCGATAACTACTACAAGAATTTTCATAGCGAGTCCGAGCGCCGGGCCGACACCAAGGGCACCATCGCCAGCACCCTGCGCGCGCTGGGCATCGCCGACGTGCCGGCCACGCGCGAGCAGTTCCGTGCCCTGGTCGAGGGCCAGAACCTGGCCACCGACGCCGGGCGCGCCATGTATGCCACGCTGCTGTCGGTATCGGATGCCTTTGCCGGCATCACCACCTCCGCCGAGGCGGCGGCGAAGGCGCTGGGCACCGATCGCTTTCGCACCCGCGCCGATTACCTCTACGCACAAAAAACCGGCGTGCTGCCGGCCTACGCCTCGGGCGGCGATCATGCCGGCGGCTGGGCGGTGGTCGGCGAAGCCGGCCCCGAGATCGCCTATATGCCGCCCTCGCGCGTGTATTCCAACAGCGACAGCAAGGCGCTGCTCGACCAGAGCCAGGTGGTGCGCGCCATCGAAACCCTGCGCGCCGACCTGCGCGCCGATCTGCGCGCGGCGAACGCGGCATTGGCGCGCTCGGCCGGCAAGACGGCGAAGACGCTTGACAAATGGGACGTCGACGGCATGCCGCCGGAGCGCGTATGAAAATCATCCGCCCCGTCGCCGTCACCGGCGCGATGCCACGATGATCGAAACGATCATGGATCTTCCTGCTCGCGAGAGCGCGTAGAGCAAAGCAAATGGGCCGCGCTTCCTCTATCGACAAGCTGCCTGGCAGCGTACGGCGTGAAATCGATCAGCGCCTAATCGCCAGCAGCTTCGGCGGGTACAGCGAACTGGAAGCGGAACTGCGGGCGCGCGGCTACCCGAAAATATCGAAGAGCGGCCTTCACCGCTACGGGCAAACCCTCAAGCGCCTGGTGCAGCTTGGCAACGCGGCGGAACAACTGGCGCTGGCCGGCATTGATACTGCGTTGGTGGACGAGCTGACCGGCAAATCCACACTCGTTGTGGTTATCGACCGCCGCAACGGCCGCGCCAGGCTCATCAACGTGGACGCCAGCGCCATCGAGGTAATCAAGCTACTCAAAGGCTCACCCAGCCCGGTTTAGTAACGCGGACGGCAACTTTCCCGGCAAAATTTGCGCGCTATTTGGCACCGCTACACAATTCCGCCGCACCGCACCAAACCCATGCGGGCGGCGAATTTCTTGCTGATTGGCGAGTATTTCATTGCAAACAGGCGAATACCGTCTTGCCTTCTACTGTCGCCACCGACGCGTGCGGGGGTGGCCGCGAGCCGAACTTTTGCGTCTCGGGGCTGCCGTATAACAGCGGTTTGCCGCGCCATGAGCGGCGAACCGGCCCCGCTTGGTCGCCTGTAAGGATAAGCCACCCAGTGCCGACCAAGGACCACCAAGAATAATCACGACCCCGGAGCCCACCCATGCGCGACACCTACCCCCTGCTGCAGAAGACCGATTTCCCGGCCTTGCGCCGCGGCCGGCTGGAAACCCTGCAAGCCAACCTCGGCTATCGCTGCAACCAGTCCTGTTTTCATTGCCACGTCGCGGCCAGCCCCAGGCGCAGCGAGGAAATGGCCTGGAACACCATGGAACTGATGCTGCGGTTTGCACGCCGCCAGGGCATCGTCACGCTCGACCTGACCGGCGGCGCACCGGAACTCAATCCGCATTTCAGGCGCCTGGTGCAGGCCGCCCGCGCTCAGGGCCTGCGTGTCATCGACCGCTGCAACCTGACCATACTCAACGAGCCGGGCCATGAAGACCTGGCCGATTTCCTCACCGCCAACGGCGTCGAGATCGTCGCCTCGCTGCCCTGTTACCTCGAAGAGAACGTCGATCGCCAGCGCGGCGACGGGGTGTTCGATTCGAGTCTGGCCGGCCTGCGCAAACTCAATGCCCTCGGCTATGGCCTGCCCGACAGCGGCCGGACCCTGAACCTGGTCTACAACCCGGTCGGCGCCACCCTGCCGCCCGCGCAGGAGCCGTTGGAGGCGGCCTACAAGGAGCAACTGGCGATCCGCTACGGCATCGTCTTCAATCGCCTGTTCGCGCTGGCCAACATGCCGATCCAGCGCTTCGGCAGCCAGCTCGTCTCGCGCCGGCAATTCGACGGCTACATGGACCTGCTCAAAGGCGCGCATCGCGACGAAAACCTGGCCGGCGTGATGTGCAAGACGCTGATTTCGGTAAGCTGGCAGGGTCAGGTCCATGACTGCGACTTCAACCAGATGCTCGGCATGCCGCTGGGATGCGCCGCGGCGCCGGTGCATCTGGCCGATTTGCTCGACCATGATTTGAACAACACGCCGATCCGCGTCGCCGGCCACTGCTACGGCTGCACCGCCGGCCAGGGCAGCAGTTGCGGCGGCGCGCTCGACACCCATTCGCCCCAGGAGGAAACATGCACGAACTCGTGAAGGACTACTACGGCAAGCAGCTTGCCGGCACCGCCGACCTCAAGACCAGCGCCTGCTGCGACGCGTCCAGCGTGCCGGGCTGGCTCAAGCCGCTGCTGGCGCGTATCCACCCCGAGGTGCTGGAGCGCTACTACGGCTGCGGCCTGGTGGCGCCACCGCTCTTGGCCGGCTGCCGCGTGCTCGATCTCGGCAGCGGTTCCGGGCGCGACGTGTATGCGCTGGCGCAGCTGGCCGGCGCGTCGGGCGAGGTGGTCGGCGTGGACATGACCGACGAGCAGCTCGCCGTGGCGCAGCGCCATCGCGAGCATCATCGCCTCGCCTTCGGCTATGAACGCGACAACGTGCGCTTTCTGCACGGCTACATCGAGCGCCTCGACGAACTCGATCTGGCGCCGGGCAGCTTCGACGTCATCGTCTCCAACTGCGTGGTGAATCTGTCGCCCGACAAGGAGGCCGTGCTGCGCGGCGTGCAGCGCCTGCTCAAGCCCGGCGGCGAGTTCTATTTCTCCGACGTGTATGCCGACCGGCGCGTGCCGGAAAGCGTGAAGAACGACCCGGTGCTCTACGGCGAATGCATGGGCGGCGCGCTGTACTGGAACGATTTCCTCGGTCTGGCGCGCCAGGCGGGCTTCACGGACCCGCGTCTGGTGGAGGACCGGCCGCTGATAATCACCGATCCCGAACTGGCGCCGCGCACCGCCGGCGTGAACTTCCATTCGGCCACTTACCGCCTGTTCAAGCTCGACGGACTGGAAGCCGACTGCGAGGATTACGGCCAGGCCGTGGTTTATCGCGGCAGCATCGCGCAGCACGCGCAGGCCTTCATCCTCGACAAGCACCATCGCATCGAAACGGGGCGCGTGTTCCCGGTCTGTGGCAACACCTTCCGCATGCTCAAGGAAAGCCGGCTGGCACCGCATTTCGATTTCATCGGCGACTTCTCGCGCCACTACGGCCTGTTCGAGGGGTGCGGCAAGGCGCTGCCGTTCGACGCCAATGCGGAAGCCGGCAATGGCACCAGCAGCGGCGACGAAAGCTGCGGCTGCTGCTAGGCGATCCGGGCGATGGAAATCATCCTGATCGGCATCGCCCTGTTCCTCGCCTTCGGCAACGGCGCCAATGACAATTTCAAGGGCTTCGCCACGGTCTGGGGTTGCGGGCTGTTGAACTACCGGCGCGCGCTGGTGCTGGCGACGCTGGCCACGGTGGCCGGCAGCCTGGTCTCGCTGCTGCTGGCGCAAACGCTGGTCGCGCAATTCACCGGCCGCGGCCTGGTGCCCGATGCCGTCGCTGCCGCGCCGAGCTTCATGCTGAATGCCGGGGCCGGCGCCGCATTGACGATTTTCGCCGCGACGCGCGCCGGCCTGCCGGTGTCGACCACGCACGCGCTGATCGGCGGCCTGATCGGCGCCGGCCTGGCCGAGCCCGGCGGCGAAATACGCTACGGCGCGCTCGCCAGCCTGTTCCTGTTGCCCCTGCTGGCAAGTCCGCTGCTGGCCGCCGCACTCGGCACGCTGGCATCGCGCGCCATGCGGCTGCGGCCGGGCGCCGACTGCGCCTGCCTCATCGCGCCGGCGCCGGATTTCGTAGCGCAGGGCGACGGCAGCCGGGCGCTGGCGTCGACCGCCGTGTCGTCAGCGCCAACTCTTGTGATCGCGGCGGACGCGCAATGCCGGCGGCAACCCGGCCTGATCGCGCGCCTTGCGCTGCCCGATCTCGGCGACCGCGCGCACATCCTCTCGGCCGCGGCGATCTGCTTCGCCCGCGGCGTAAACGACACGCCCAAGCTGGCCGCGCTGCTGCTGGCCGGGCAGATCATGGGCGCCGCGACGGCGGTATTCGCCATAGCCGCCGTGATGGGCGCCGGCGGCATCATTTATGCGCGTCGGGTTGCGGAAACCATGAGCCGGCACGTCACGCGCCTGGACAACGGCCAGGGCCTGGCCGCCAATCTCGTCACGGCGCTGCTGGTATTGCTCGCCAGCAAGTTCGGTCTGCCGGTATCCACCACCCATGTCTCGGTCGGGGCTATCGCCGGCGTCGGCGCGGCCGCCGGGACGCTGGACCGGACCACCGTGCGCAACATCGCACTGGCATGGATAATCACGCTGCCCATGGCGGCCGCAGTCGCATGGCTGGCCGCGAACCGCTTCGTAAGCTTCATAACTCTAGCGTAGGATGACCGACATGAACCAGCAAGCACTGAAGCATATTTCCGCCTGCGTTTTCGATGCCTACGGCACCCTGTTCGACGTCAGCAGCGTCGCCCGCGGCGCGCAGGATGCACTGGGCGAGCGCTGGCAGGCACTGTCCGAGCTGTGGCGCACCAAGCAGTTGCAATACACCTGGTTGCGCGGCCTGGGCGGGTATCACGCCGATTTCTGGCAGGTCACCGGCGATGCCCTCGACTTCGCCATGGGCACGCTCGGCATCGAGGATGACGCCCTGCGCGCGCGGCTGATGGACCTGTATCTCTCCATCGCCGCCTACCCCGAGGTGCCGGCCATGCTGGCCGAATTGAAGTCGCGCGGCATCAAGCTGGCGATCCTCTCCAACGGCACGCCGCAGATGCTGGCGGCGGCCGTCGCCAACTCCGGCATTGCGGAGTATTTCGACGCCGTGCTGTCGGTCGAGGAAGTCGGCGTCTTCAAGCCGCATCCCAGCGTGTATGGCATGGCGCCGCAGCGCCTCATGGTAAACAAGGAGCAGATCTGCTTTCTTTCATCGAACGGCTGGGACGCCTTCGCCGCCAAGGCCTTCGGTTTCCGCGTGTTGTGGTGCAACCGTTTCGGCCAGATGCCCGAGCGCCTTCCCGGCACACCGGACGGCGAAATCACCGACCTGGCTATGCTGCCGGCCCGGCTTGCGCGCTGAATGTTTCGCCAGGATCTGTCGCAAGCCTTCACGCGCATCATGGGCTGCAGCGGCAGCGAACTGGCCGCCTGGTTGCAGCGCGCCTTGCCGGACGCCAGCCTGACCATCGAATCGCATGCCGCGCGTGGCAGCTGCCGCGCGAGCTATGCCGATGGCGCACTGCTGATCGAATGGCAGGCCCTGGAGCCGCGCCGGATCGCCTTGCTCAGGGTGCCGCAACTCGAAGTGCGCTTCAGCTACAGCGGCATGCCGCAGGAACGGCGGCAGGCGATACAAACCTACTTCGATCGTGCCACGCAGCGCGGTGGTGGCTAGGAATACCCGCAGCATGCGACGACCCGTCGGAAGCAGCCTGAATGAATGAAGTGAGCAGCCCGGTGCTGCGCGACATCGTGCTGGTCGGCGGCGGCCACAGCCATGTCATGGTGCTGCGCATGTTCGCCATGCGGCCACTGCCGGGCCTGCGCCTGACGCTGATCTGCACCGACACCGACACGCCTTACTCCGGCATGCTGCCGGGCTACATCGCCGGGCATTACGACTTCGACGAGGTGCATATCGACTTGCGCCGGCTGGCCGGGTTTGCCGGCGCGCGCTATTACCGCGATGAAGTCGTCGGCATCGACCGCGCCGCGCGCCAGGTGATCTGCCGCGGGCGCCCGCCGGTGGCTTACGACGCGCTGTCGATCAACATCGGCTCGACGCCGCAACTGGGCGGCGTGCCGGGCGCCACCGAGCATGCCATGCCGGTGAAGCCGATCCGCCGCTTCAACGAACACTGGCTGGCGCTGTTCGAGCGCGTGCGCAGCCATGCCGGCAGCACCACCATCGCCGTAGTCGGCGCCGGCGCCGGCGGCGTCGAACTGACGCTGGCGATGCAATACCGCTTGCGCAAGGAACTCACCGCGCAGGGCCGCGATCCCGACGAACTGCGCTTCCATTTGTTTTCGGCCGAAGCGCAAATCCTGCCCACGCACAACGCCACGGTGCGCCGCGCCTTCGAGTCGGTGCTTGCCGAACGCGCCGTGACGCTGCATTGCAATGCCGAAGTCGTTCGCGTCGATGCCGGCCGGCTGCAAACGCAGTCGGACGAAACACTGGAAGCCGACGAAATCGTCTGGGTCACCCAGGCCGGCGGCGCGCCCTGGCTGGCCGGCACCGGGCTGGCGCTGGACCAAAGCGGATTCATCCGCGTCGATGAAACCCTGCAAAGCGAGACCGACCCGCTGATTTTCGCCGCCGGCGATTGCGCGGCGATGAACGGCCATAGCCTGGAAAAGGCCGGCGTCTTCGCCGTGCGGCAGGGACGCCCGCTCGCCGAGAACCTGCGCGCCAGCATCACCGGGCAGCCGCTGCAGCGCTATCGCCCACAGTCGCGCTGGCTGGCGCTGATCAGCACCGGCGACCGGCACGCCATCGCCTCGCGCGGCGCGCTCTACGCGCGCGGCGACTGGGTCTGGCGCTGGAAGGACAGGATCGATCGCCGCTTCATGCGCCAGTTCACCGAGCTTGAGCCGATGAACGCCACGGCACCGGCAACGGACGCGGTGCCGCTCGCCGTCGAGGAACAGGCGCAGGCCATCTCCGCCGTCGCCATGCGCTGCGGCGGCTGCGGCGCCAAGGTCGGCGCCACGGTGCTGTCGCGCGCGCTGGCCAACGTCCACCCGATCGAGCGCGACGACGTGCTGATCGGCCTGCATGCGCCGGACGATGCCGCAGTCATGCGCGTGCCGGCGGGCAAGGCGATGGTGCATAGCGTCGATTTCTTCCGCGCCTTCATCGACGATCCCTGGGTCTTCGGCCGCATCGCCGCCAACCACGCGCTGGGCGACATCTTCGCCATGGGCGCCGAAGCGCAGTCCGCCACCGCCGTCGCCACGGTGCCGCCTGGGCTGGAAGCCAAGGTCGAGGACACGGTGTTCCAGATGATGGCCGGCGCCGTCGCGGTGCTTAACGAAGCCGGTTGCGCGCTGGTCGGCGGCCATACCGGCGAAGGCAGCGAACTGGCGCTGGGCTTCGCCATCAACGGCCTGATCGACGAGAAGCTGGCCGGCGTGCTGACCAAGGGCGGCATGCGTCCCGGCGACGCGCTGATCCTGACCAAGCCGATCGGCACCGGCACCCTGTTCGCCGCGCACAAGCTGCTCAAAGCGCGCGGACGCTGGATAGACGCGGCGCTGGAATCGATGCAGCTATCCAACCGCGCCGCGATGCCCTGCCTGACCGCGCACGGCGCCACGGCCTGCACCGACCTCACCGGCTTCGGCCTGCTCGGCCACCTGGTCGAGATGACCAAGCCATCGGGCGTCGATGCGGAACTCGACCTGGCCGCGCTGCCGCTGCTGGCCGGCGCCGCCGAATGCGTCGCGGCCGGCGTGCTGAGTTCCCTGCAACCCGCCAACCTGCGCTTGCGCCGGGCGCTGGCCAACCAGGAAGAAGCCGCCGGGCACCCGAACTACGCGCTGTTGTTCGATCCGCAAACCGCCGGCGGCCTGCTCGCCAGTGTGCCGGCGGACCAGGCGGAAGCCTGCCTCGCCGCGCTGCGCGCCGCCGGCTACCCGCATGCGGCGCGCATCGGCCGCGTGCTGGCGCAAGGCGACAAGATCGAACCGATCCGGCTGATTGTTTAGAGAGTTGGCGCTGACGACACGGCGACGACGCCGACTCTTGCGATAATCGACGGCATGAGTACCGAGCCCATCCTGCAATCCACCCTGACCTGCCCCCAGTGCGGCAACGTCAAGACCGAGACCATGCCCACCGACGCCTGCCAGTGGTTCTACGAATGCGAGGGCTGCCACGTCCTGCTGAAGCCCAAACCCGGCGATTGCTGCGTGTTCTGTTCCTACGGCACGGTGCCCTGTCCGCCGATCCAGGAACACGGGCGCGGGCATTGCTGTTAAGCCGGGTCCGGACCGACGACCCGGGCGGCTTCGACAACTTGCCGATTTCACGGAGATTCCCGAGAACAAAAGCAGTCAGCTTCGCTTCGCCGCGGACAACGGTCGCGCCAAGCGTCTGTTCCTCGGCAATTCCGTTCAGCGGCTGATGTAGCGTGAGCTGCCGCTGAGTGCCTTGAGCAGTCCGATGACATCTACAAGTGCTATGTCAGCTTTCTGATCCCAATGCAGCACCCCACTACTCTATGGCTCTCGAGCCATCCGCTAGGAAGAGGCGATAGGTCGCCGACGCATCAACTGGATCATCACCATTGTGATCACCGATACGTCATCCTGGTTGATCACTTCAAAGTGAATTCTGGCAATACCGGCTTCGGGGCGAGATTCGGAGGTGCGCCATTCCAATATTTTGAATCGGCATCGAAGTACATGTCCAGGCTTGACAGGCGCTAGCCATCGCAACTCATCAAGACCAATGCCGGCCAATGGACAGTCATCGAACATGCCCGACTTGAGGGCCAGTGCCCAAGTTAGTGCTGCCGTCTGGAAACCTCCGCAGACAAGGCCGCCGAAGGCAGAGTCCTTTGCCGCTTCTGCATCGAGATGAAAGTACTGGGGATCATAGCGCCGGGCGAAATCGATAGCCTCTTCTTCCGTTACCAGGTGCGACGGACTCTCATAAGTTGCACCCAGTTCGAAATCTTCCAAGAATATGGGTTGTTTCATCGGCATCGTGATCACGAATACGCTGGTCAGTGTGGCGCAACGACAGGTGAGATTCGGGAAGACGTCATCCCGCCAATTTGGTAATCGCATCGCGACTGCCGGCCAGTTCGCGCAACCGAAACTTCTGAATCTTTCCCGTTGCTGTCTTCGGCAGATCTCCAAATACCACGCGGCGGGGACACTTGAAGTGTGCCAGGCGTTCGCGGCAGAACGAGATCACATCGGCTTCGGTGAGGAGCGTCGCATCAGGCTTAAGCTCAACGAAGGCACACGGCACCTCACCCCAGTTGTCGTCGGGCTGTGCGACTACGGCGGCATTCATCACACCGGCTAGCTGATACAAGACTCCCTCGACTTCAACCGAAGATATGTTCTCCCCGCCAGAAATAATAATGTCCTTGGTGCGGTCAGTGATCTGCATGTAGCCGTCCGGATGCACGACAGCCACGTCGCCCGTGTGGAACCAGCCACCGGCAAAAGCCTTGGCGGTAGTAGCGGGGTTTTTCAGATAGCCCATCATTACGGTATTGCCACGAACCAGAATTTCGCCCGTCGCGACTCCATCTCTTGGTACCGATTCGAGCGTCTCCGAATTGGCAACCTGGAGGTCTTCCAGGACCGCAGCGCGTACTCCTTGCCTCGCTTTCAGGCGACCTTGCTGGTTGGGTGATAGTTCGTTCCACTCGGGCTGCCAAGCACAACTGACCGGAGTACCTGAAATCTCGGTAATGCCGAAGACGTGATCAACTTCAAACCCCATGGCGCTGACAGCCTCCAACACAGCCGCAGGCGGTGGCGAGCCGGCGGTCAATACGCGCACACGGCGCGGCAGCGAAGGACGATCCGTCTCGGGGGTACTGGCAATGCCGGCCATAACTATCGGCGCTGCGCAAAAGTGATCAACGCCCTGTTCGGCAATCGCAGTGAATACGTTGGCCGCCGTCACCTTCCGCAAGCAGACGTGAGTGCCCGCCGCTGCGGTGATCGCCCAAGTAAAGCACCAGCCGTTGGCATGGAACATCGGCAGCGTCCACAAATAGACCGGAGCGCGCGGCAGCGCCCAATCGGTCATTTGCAGGAGACTCATGAGATAGGTGCCGCGGTGGCTTGGTACCACACCTTTCGGGTCACCGGTTGTGCCAGACGTGTAGTTCAGTGCGATCGGGGTCCATTCGTCGGTCGGCCAACAACCAGGGAAGGCCGGATCTCCGCCAGCCAACAATGACTCGTAATCGGTCTCCCCAATCGCGGGTGCCGCAGGTGCCTCGGAATCGTTGATGTCGATCACACGGGGTGGATTGGCCACGCCTTGCAGTGCTTTCTTTGCCAGCGGAGCAAATTCACGGTCCACCATCAGCAGGCGGCACTCGCCATGACGCAAAATGAAAGCGATTCCATCGGCATCGAGGCGGCAGTTGATTGCATTGAGCACCGCTCCTGACAAAGGCACTCCGAAGTGGGCCTCCAGCATGGCGGGAGTGTTCGGTGCGATGATCGACACCGTGTCGCCCGGTTGGATTCCCTGCTTGACCAGGGCGGAAGCGAGACGATAACAGCGGTCGCGTGTCTCAGCCCAGGTTTGGCGAAAAGCACCGTGGATGATTGCGGTTCGATGCGGATAAACATCAGCCGTGCGATCAAGAAAACGTAACGGTGTCAAAGGGACATAGTTGGCGGCATTCTTGTCAAGGCCTAGTGAGTAAGCTTGTGCGCTCATTGTTCTGCCTCCTTATTCGTAGTTTCGTGAAAGATGGTGAAACTCGCGACCGTCTCGCGGTCGGTAACAAGCGAATTCTCAATGCAGCTTGGATCCGCATAACCCAGACTCATGCCGCAAACAAACATCTGCTGCTCGGGAATTCCCAATTCATCGGCAATGAGGCGGTGAAATGTGGTGAACGCTATCTGGGGGCAGGTGTCGAGACCACGTGCTCGTGCAGCAATCATGATGCTTTGCATGAACATTCCATAGTCGATCAAACTGCCCCGCCCCATGCCCCGATCGATGGTGAACATCAGTCCGACCGGAGCGCCAAAAAAGCGGTAGTTGCGACCAAACTGGGCATGCATGCGATCCTTGTCGCCCTTCTGGATGCCAAGCAAGCCATACAGATCCAGACCGAGTTTCCGCCGCCGGTCGATGTATGGCGAGATCCACTCTTGCGGGTAATAGTCGTAGGGTTCGTCGAGCATTGCCATCAGCGATGGATCGTCATACATGCGCATGATCACATCGCTTAACCGTTCCTTTGCCGCCTCCATGAGTACGTGAACATGCCAGGGCTGCGTATTCACCCCAGTGGCACAAAATCGCGCCACGTCCAGAATTGCTTCCACGTCTGCGCGCGGAACCGGCTTGGGCAGGAAGGCACGCGTGGCACGCCGTGAAACGAGCGCCCAATCGACAGCGCTTTGAAGCGCTGCGGGTGCGATATCCGGTGGCGAAGCAAGTCGAATACTCATAGGTCATCATCCAGGCAACAAATCCAATCGGCACGATCCGATGTGCCGTCACCAAAGCCTCATCGAGCATCGCGCTTGTGGTGATCTGGGCAAAATTGTCGGACAGGAACTTGGATATGAATGTTCTCCAGATAACATTCTTGCTGACGTAGCTGCTGCTAATCTGCAGCGCCATCGCCAGTGGTCCTGGCTGTTGCGCAGTTCCGGTGGCTGCCTTGAGGCAATTTGACGGCCACAAGGGGCGATCATTACTCGGTACTACGGCGCGTATTCCCAATGCACCGCGATAGAGGTCTGCTCACGGGGCATCTTGCGAGCCGGTGTTTGATTGAGAAACCCCGAAAAGAGCGTCCCGTAGCCAGCGTTCGTTTGGGCGACAATGAGTCGTAATCAATCGAATCTCCGGAGACAATGAAATGGACGGTCGCCAGATAGCATTCCGCAATAATTTGCCGGCTTTTCTCGCTACGTCTCCTTGGCGTGAGGGGCTTACCGAAGACCAGTTTGATCGTGTCTGCCGCGATACCCTGGCTTACACTTTTGCGGCCGGAGCCACGATATGTCATCGCGAATCACCCGCGCTGCACTGGCTTGCCGTCGTTGATGGCCTGGTCAAGGTCGACACGACTACTGAAGATGGACGGGCCACGACGTTTGCTGGCGTTCCTGGCGGTGCGTGGTTCGGGGAAGGAGCGGTACTCAAAGGCGAGCCGCGTCCGTACGCTGTCGTGGCCATTCGCGACAGCACGGTAGCCTTCGTGCCGAGGGCGACCTTTCTTTGGCTGGTGGATAGCAGCCATTCCTTCAGCCGCTGGCTTATCGACCAACTAAACGCCCGTTTAGGCTACTACGTCGCGCTGGTCGAAAGCCTCCGCCTGGGGGACGTTATCGCCCGAGTGGCTTACTGCGTAGCTGAACTTTTCAATCCGCAGCTCTATCCGAACACGCAGCCCCACATCGGCATTTCCCAGGAGGAAATTGGTCGCCTTACCGGTCTGTCAAGGCAAACGGCCTACCGTGCCTTGCATGAACTGGAAGACGCTGGCTTGCTGCGAGTGCATTACGGATCAATCGAGGTGTTGGATCTCGAAGGACTAAAAAAATATGCGCGCAGTCCGTGACAGCGCGCGACGATCTCCAGGGGCCGCTATTGAAAATACTGCGGATTCACGTCAATGCCGACAGAAGCAACCGACTGATTTCGCCGGTCAAACCGGGTGCTAAATTGCTATCGCTACGTCTCGTAGTGGCCGCGCTGGGACATAGAGCAAACGATCATTGACAGCAGTTTTGGCCGATCAACCGCCGTACCGCCAGCGGCAACTTTCGGCGCCCGGCAGGGCAATGGGTTCGGCTCCGCGCTCCGTGTCACGCCGTCCCATCCGCGGCAAGGCTGCGCACCCACGCCGAGGGACTCGTGCCGGTCTCGCGGATGAAGGCGCGCGAGAAGGCGGGCTGGCTGCCGTAGCCGGCTTCGTCGGCGACCAGCGCCACGGGCCTGCCCTGGCGCAGCAGGCGTTGCGCGAGAACCATGCGCACGCGGGTGAGGAAATCGGCCGGGGTGATGCCGACCACCTTCCGCCGACGCCGCCCAGAAGGAAGTGCTGGCAGGCGCGCAGAAGGCGGTCGGCTTCATTCCCAACATGTACGCCAACATGGTCAATGTGCCCGGCGTGCTCTCCACTTATCTGCACGGCTATGCGGCCTTTCGCCAGAAGTCGGGCCTGACGCCGGCCGAGCAGGAAGTGGTGTTTCTCGCCATCAGCCAGCAGAACGGCTGCAATTACTGCACCGCAGCACACAGCATGCTGGCCGACAAGATGTCGGGCGTGCCGGCGTCGGTGCTGGCGGCGATTCGTTCCGGCCAGCCGATTCCGGACGCCAGACTGCAGGCGCTCTACAGCTTTACCCAGGCGCTGGTGAGAACCGCCGGCAAGCCGGGTCAGGCGGTGGCCGACGCCTTCCTCGCCGCCGGCTATACCGAAGCCACGGCGCTGCAGGTGATCCTGGCTGCGGCGGTGAAGACCCTGTCCAACTACACCAATCACCTGTTCCAGACCGAGGTCGACGACAAGTTCGCGGCCTACAAGGTGGCCTGAGTGTAAGTAATTCGTGCCGGGCGCGACCAAGGGGCAGCAGGCTCGCAAGTTCGCTTCGGGCGCTGCCACCCACGGAAGCTTTCCAGCAATCATTACAAGGAGATTCACCATGACCAAGACCATGACCGCCGCTTCACTCGCCCTGGCCCTGGGCGCCGCCCTGACCGTCGCCTCTGCCCCTGTCTTTGCCGCCTCTCACGGCGGAGCCATGAAGATGGAAACGGAAAAGTGCTTCGGCGTTGCCATGAAAGGCAAAAACGACTGCAAGGCCGGCGCCGGCACCTCCTGCGCCGGAACCTCGAAGGTCGATCACCAGGGCAATGCCTGGTCGATGGTGCCCAAGGGCACTTGCGAAAAGACCACGTCGAAGACCTCGCCCACCGGCATGGGCCAGTTGGCCGAGTTCAAGGAAAAGAAGGCCTGATCGCCACCTGATGATCGCGATGGAGCGCCAGCCATGAACGCCAATCCAGAACGCTTGCGCTCCGTCGGCGAGGTGCGGCCGATAAAGCTCCGGTCCCTGCCCTGCCGGGCGGGGGTCGGCCTGAAGCCGGAGCACTTCCGCGAGATCCTCATCACGGCGCCGGATATCGGCTTCTTCGAAATCCACGCCGAGAACTACATGGTGGACGGCGGCCCCTTCCACCATTACCTGACGCGCATCCGCGAGCGCTATCCGCTGTCGATCCATGGCGTCGGCCTGTCGATCGGCGGCGAAGCGGCGCTCGACGAAGGCCATCTCGACCGGCTCGCGCTGCTGCTCGACCGCTACGAGCCCGAATCGTTTTCCGAGCACCTGGCCTGGTCCAGCCATGGCGGCGCGTTTCTCAACGACCTGCTGCCCGCGCCCTATCACGCCGCCACCCTGGCGCGCGTCTGCGCACACATCGACCGCGTGCAGGACCGCCTCAAACGCCGCATGCTGCTGGAAAACCCGGCCACCTATGTCGAGTTTGCGGCGTCGACCATGGCGGAACCCGATTTCATCGGCGAAGTCGTCAGGCGCAGCGGCTGCGGCCTGCTGCTCGATGTCAATAATGTCTATGTTTCCTGCGTCAATCACCACCGCGATCCGCACGCCTATATCCGCGCCTTGCCGCTGGACGAGGTTGCCCAGATCCATCTGGCCGGCTTCGCCCAGGACGAGGATGCCGACGGGGCGCCGCTCCTGATCGACAGCCACGGCGCGCCGGTGGCGCAGGCCGTGTGGGAACTGTATTGCTACGCCCTGGACCGGGTCGGGCCGACGCCGACCCTGATCGAGCGCGACAACGATATCCCGGCTTTCCCCGTGCTGTTCGCCGAGGCCCAGCAGGCCGAGCGCATCCTGTGCCGACTGCAGCCGCACAAGTCGCGCGAGGCCTGTGCATGAACAGCCAGGACGCATTTGCCGAAGCACTGCTCGCCGTGGAATCCGTGTGTCCGCCGGGCCTGACGACATGGAATGGATCGGCGCCCGAGAAACGCTTTGCCGTCTACCGCAACAATGTCATTGTCTCGCTGATCGATGCCCTGGCCGACAGTTTTCCGGTCACCCGGGAACTGGTCGGCGAAGCTTTCTTCCGCGCCATGGCGCGCCAGTTCGTGCGCGCAAATCCGCCGCGCTCGCCGGTGCTGGCACTGTATGGCGACGGGTTTGCCGAATTCATCGAGGCATTCCCGGCCGCGGCAGGGCTGGCCTATCTGGCCGACGTGGCGCGCCTGGAACTGCTGCGCGTACAGGCGTGGCATGCGGCCGATGCCGCCCACCTGGCACCGGAGAAAATGACCCGGCTGCTGGGTGACGCGGCGGCGCTGCCCGAGGTCGTATTCAGCATGCATCCTTCGGTTCGCGTGCTGCGCTCACATCACGCAGTGGTCTCGCTGTGGGCGGCCCACCAGTCGGAGGATGCCGCGCTGGCATTGGCAGACGTCGATCCGACGCAGGCCGAGACGGCGCTGGTCCTGCGCAACGGCCTCGACGTCGAAATCTCGGCCATCGCCGAAGCTGCGGCGATGTTCATCCTTGACCTGCAACGAGGCGCGGCCTTTGGCCAGGCGGCCGCGCAGGCCCTGGGCGCGGACAGCGGTTTCGATCTGGCCGCCACGCTCGGCCTGCTGATCCGCGGCGGCGCCCTGGCCGGCGCAACTTTCCCGAGGAGTACAAGCTCATGACCACCACTGCGCCCGCCATCGCGCCGCAAGGCAAGCCCTCCCGGCTGGAGAGCCTGGTCCGCTGCGCGATCGGTTTGACCGAGCGGATTCCCGACTCGCTGATCGCCCTGCTGGGCCGTTTTTCCATCGCCGCGGTGTTCTGGAAATCGGGGCAGACCAAGGTGCAGGGCTTCGCCATCGACATCGTCGGCGGCGAGTACCAGTTCGGGATGCCGCAGCTGTCCGCTTCCGTCGTCGACCTGTTCCGCGACGAATACCGCCTGCCCCTCGTGCCGCCGGAAATCGCGGCGCCGCTGGCCGCCTTTGCCGAGCATCTGTTTCCGCTGCTGATCCTGATCGGGCTGGCCACGCGCTTTTCGGCGCTGGCGCTGCTGGTAATGACGGCCACCATCCAGTTGCTGGTCTATCCGGACGCTTATCCGACCCACGGCGTCTGGGCGGCGGTGCTGCTGTTCCTGATCGCCCGGGGACCGGGCGTGGTGTCGGTCGATCGCCTGATCGCCCGGCGTTTCGGCTGAACGGCGCAGCAAGCAAGCGCGGCGCCGGCACGGACTGAGATCATGACCGGCCAGTTGCTCGCCATCGGCTCCATCCGCACCCGCCTGGTCCTCGGCTTCGCGGTGCTGCTCGGCCTGCTGTTCGCCGTTGCCGCCGTGCCACTGCAACGACTGGAGGACTTGACCGCGCGTACCCGCGACATCGTCGACCGCCAGGCGCAGCTCGCGATCCTGTCGCAGCGCGCCAACCAGCATTCCCAGGCGGCGGCCATCGGCCTGCTCAATCTGATGCAGACGGCAGAACGCGAAGCGCGGGTGCCGATGTACGCCGCGATGGATGCCGAACTCGCCGCGGCCGACAGCGCGGTCGCCGGTCTCGAAATGGCGATGCTGACGCCCGCAGTGCGGGTCGACGTCGAGCGTCTCACCGATCTGCGCCGGCGCTACGGCGAACTGTTCCAGGCCACCGTGGAATTGATCGAGATCGAAGGCAGTGTGCCGGCGCGGCGGCATTTCGAGGACCGCACGCAGAAGCTGCTGAATACGCTGCTGTTCGAAACCCAGTCGCTGGAAGCCCGGCTGCAACAGGCCATGCAGGCCGAACTGGAAGAACTGCGGCAGGCGGCGACGAATGCCCGGCGCCTGGTGATTCTGCTCGCCCTCGGCGCGCTGGCGGCCGGCGCCGTCATGGCCTGGGCCATCGCCCGCAGCATCGTCGGGCCGGTGCGCGAGGCAGTTGCCGTCGCCGAGAAGATTGCCGGCGGCGACTACCAGGCCGCGATACCCTCCGGCCGGCGCGACGAGATCGGCGCCTTGATGGGGTCGCTGGCGACCATGCGCGACAACATCGCCAGCCGCGAGGAGCGGATTTCGCGCCTGGCCTATGTCGATCTGCTGACCGGGCTGCCCAACCGCACGCGCTTTCTCGAAATCCTCGGCCTGCTGCCGGCCGGCAGCCGCGGCGCGGTGCTGATGCTGGGCATCGACCGCTTCGCGCCGATCAACAACGCGCTGGGCCACGCGGTCGGCGACCGCCTGTTGTGCGAGATCGCCGCGCGCCTGTGTCTGGCGCAAGGCGGGAATTGCGTGCTGGCGCGCCTCTGGGGCGACGAGTTCGTCATGCTGCTGGAGGGTGCCGACCAGGCTGCGGCGGCGCTTCATGCCGAGCGCGTACTCGCGTCACTGCGCGCGCCCATGATGGTCGACGGCCAGCGCCTCGACATCGACGCCAGCATCGGCATTGCGCTGTACCCGCGCCAGGGCGAAAGCAATGCCGCGCTGTTGCGCCGCGCCGACCTGGCGATGGCCAGCGCCAAGCGGCGGCATGCAGGCACGGCCTTCAGCACCGGCAAGGAAAGCGAGCCGCCCCACGAAGAGCTGTCGCTGATCGGCGAAATGCGCGAGGCGCTGGCGCGCGGCGAATTCCTGCTGCACTACCAGCCCAAGCTGCACCTGGGGCAGCAGCGCATCACCGCCGCCGAGGCACTGGTGCGCTGGCGCCATCCGCACCAGGGCACCATTCCCCCGGGGCGTTTCATTCCCTTTGCCGAGCAGACCGGCTTCATTCGCGAGATCACGCCCTGGGTGCTGGCGCAGGCGATCGCCGATGCCGCACGCTGGCGGCGGGACGGCATCGCGGTGGTCGTCTCGGCCAACCTGTCTGCGCTCGACCTGCTGAACCGCGACCTGGTCGACCTGGTGCGACGCCTGCTCGACGAATCCGCGCTGCCCGCCGACCGGCTTTGCCTGGAAATCACCGAGAGCGCCCTGATGGACGAGCCGGAACTGGCCCTGCAGCATCTCAAGGAACTGGCCGCGCTCGGCGTCAAGCTGTCGATCGACGACTACGGGTCGGGCCAGGCCTCGCTGGCCTATGTCAAGAGCCTGCCGGTGGATGAACTGAAGATCGACCGCGCCTTCGTCGATGGCGTCGACGTCAATGCGAAAAATGCCGCCATCGTGCGCTCGACCATCCTGCTGTGTCGCGAGCTGGGATTGTCGGTCGTCGCGGAAGGGGCCGAGACACCGGCGGAACTGGCCTGGTTGCGGACCAACGGCTGCGACCTGGTGCAGGGCTACGTCGTGGCGCGGCCGATGCCGCTGGAGGATTTTCTGCCCTGGGTACGCGATTTCCGGCCGGCCTCCAGCGACCTCGAATGCTCGGTATCGTAGGGCGGTCATGGCAGACTGACATCCGCCGATACCGCACAGGCGGCGCTGTAAGCTTGGTGCCCGCCGGCCGACCTACAGCAGGACCGAAGATAAACGAGTTTAGTTTCGGCGTATCCATTCAGGGAGACTCCCTTGTCATTGCGCAAACTGCTTGTCCTAGCTGTCGTCGCCATCGTCGTGGCCTTGTATTTCATGCTCGATCTGGGCAGTTACTTCAGCCTCGATGCGCTGAAGGCCCAGCAGGCGGCGATCGAAAACTACCGTCAGGCGAATCCATGGCTGGCCGCCGGAATTTTCTTCGCCATCTACGTGGTGGTGACGGCGCTCTCGCTGCCCGGCGCGGCGGTGATGACCCTGGCCGGCGGCGCAGTATTCGGCCTGCTCTGGGGTACGGTGCTGGTCTCCTTCGCCTCCAGCCTCGGCGCCACGCTGGCCTTCCTCGCAGCGCGCTTCCTGCTGCGCGACTGGGTGGCCGCACGCTTCGGCCAGCGCCTGCAGGCGATCGACGCCGGCATCCGGCGCGAGGGCGGCTTCTACCTGTTCACGCTGCGCCTGGTGCCGGTGTTCCCCTTCTTCGTGATCAACCTGCTGATGGGCCTGACGCCGATGCGCACGGCGACCTTCTACTGGGTCAGCCAGCTCGGCATGCTGGCCGGCACCCTGGTGTATGTGAATGCCGGCACCCAGCTGGCCGGCATCGAGAGCCTCTCCGGCATCCTCTCGCCCGGGCTGATCGCTTCCTTCGCCCTGCTCGGCATCTTCCCGCTGATCGCGAAGAAGATCGTTGACACCGTCAAGGCGCGCAAGGTCTATGCGCGCTGGACCCGGCCGGCGAAATTCGATCGCAACCTGGTGGTGATTGGCGGCGGCAGCGCCGGGCTGGTCACGGCCTACATCGCCGCCGCGGTGAAAGCCAAGGTGACGCTGATCGAGCAGCACAAGCTCGGCGGCGACTGCCTCAACACCGGCTGCGTGCCTTCCAAGGCGCTGATCCGTTCGGCAAAGTTTCTCTCGCACACGCGGCGCGCCGCCGAGTTCGGTTGCCGTAGCGCCAGCGCCAACTTTTCATTCGGCGAAGTCATGGAGCGCGTGCAGCGCGTGATCCGCCAGGTCGAGCCGCACGATTCGGCCGAGCGCTACCGCGGCCTCGGCGTCGACGTGGTCGAGGGCTCGGCGAAAATCGTCTCGCCCTGGGAAGTCGAGATCACGCGCCAGGACGGCACCACCCAGACGCTCAGCACGCGCAGCATCGTCATCGCCGCCGGCGCCCGGCCCTTCGTGCCGCCGATTCCCGGCATCGACGCAGTGGGTTATCTGACCTCCGACACGATCTGGGCCCTGCGCGAACTGCCGCGCCGGCTGGTGGTGCTGGGCGGCGGGCCGATCGGTTGCGAACTGACGCAGGCCTTCGCCCGCTTCGGCAGCCAGGTCACGCAAGTGGAAATGCTGCCGCGCCTGATGCTGCGCGAAGATGTGGAAGTCTCCGATCTGGTTGCAGCGCGCTTTCGCGCCGAAGGCATAGACGTGCTGCTGAAGCACCAGGCCAAGCAATTCGTCGTCGAGCACGGCGAGAAGATCCTGATCGCCGAACTCCAGGATGGCAACAGCGGTCGTGAGGTGCGCATCCCCTTCGATGCCCTGCTGGTCGCCGTCGGCCGGGTCGCCAACCTCAAGGGCTACGGCCTCGAAGAGGTCGGCGTCACGACCGGCCGCACGGTGGACACCAACGACTTCCTGCAGACCAATTACCCGAACATCTATGCCGCGGGCGACGTCGCCGGCCCTTACCAGTTCACCCACACCGCCGCGCATCAGGCCTGGTATGCAGCCGTCAATGCGCTGTTCGATCCCTTCAGGAAGTTCAAGGCCGACTACTCGGTGATTCCCTGGGCGACCTTCGTCGAGCCCGAGGTGGCGCGCGTAGGCATGAACGAACTGGAGGCGAAAGAGAAAGGCCTTGCCTATGAAGTCAGCCGCTACGACATCGACGACCTCGACCGGGCGATTGCCGACAGCGAGGCGCACGGCTTCGTCAAGGTGTTGACGGTGCCGGGCAAGGACCGCATCCTCGGCGTGACCATCGTCGGCGAGCACGCCGGCGACCTGATCGCCGAATACGTGCTGGCGATGAAGCACGGCATCGGCCTCAACCAGATCCTCGCCACCATCCACATCTACCCGACCATGGCGGAAGCCAACAAGTATGTCGCCGGGGTCTGGAAGAAGGCCCATGCGCCGCAGGCCCTGCTGGCCTGGGTCGAGCGCTTTCACGCCTGGCGGCGCGGAGCCTGAGCCGGGGCGCGATCAGGCGCGCCATTGAACAGGCCGGCAAATGAATAAACTTGAAAAATCGATTCCCCCTGATGCAAACCTTGGTTAAAGTCCCTGCTGCTAACCGGGCGATCGTGCCCGGTCGACCCGTCGCCCAAACGGGTTACTGTCAGAAAGAGGTCTGTAATGAGCTTACGCAGGGAACTCATTTTCGTACTCACCGTTCTGGTAATCGCCACGCTGGTGGCCAACGGTTTCAGCTTCTACATGATTTCCAGTCTCGGCGAAGCCGCACAGAAGGTCGATGCGGGTCTTGCCGCCCGTGCCGCCGATGCGCGGCTTTGGATGGGCGTGGTCACCGTGCTTGCCTCGATTTGCGGATTTGCGGCCTTCTTGATGCTGGTGCGGATGCTGCTGCGCCTGCTGGGCGGCGAACCGCAGTACGCGGCTGGCGTGGTGCGGCGCATCTCGGAGGGCGACCTGGCCTTCAAGATCGAAGTCGGCGCCGACGGCAGCCTGCTCGGAGGAATTGCCGCCATGCAGGCCAGTCTGCATGAAATGGCGAGCCAGATCCGGGTGGCGGCGGACCGGCTCAACGGCGGCGCCGACCGCATGCGCGCGACCACCGACAGCATCAGCCGCGGCAACGATCAGCAGTGCGCCACGGTGATCGAGACGACAGCCACCATCGGCAACGCCGAGGGCATTGTGCGCCGCGTCGCCGACAATGCCGCGGAAGTCCGCGAGTTGTCCGCGGCGAGCATGAGCCGCATGCAGGAGGGCAACGAAAGCCTGTCGCGCCTGATTGGCGAAATCGACAGCGTGGAAAGTTCCGTGGATGAGATCTCCCGCACCGCCGACGCCTTCATCGACAGTACCCTGGCCATCGCGGGGATGACCCAGGAGGTCCGTGAGATAGCCGACCAGACCAATTTGCTGGCCCTGAATGCAGCCATCGAGGCCGCGCGGGCGGGCGAACAGGGACGCGGCTTCGCGGTGGTCGCCGACGAGGTGCGCAAGCTTGCCGAAAAATCGGCGCAGACGGCAACCGAGATCAACAAGGTGACCGCCGCCCTGAAAGACAAGTCGGCCATCGTCGAGCGCGCCATCGAACACGGCAGGGAAGCGCTGCGCTCCTCGCAGGCGCATCTGGAGAAGGTGGCGGAAGGCCTCGGCGAAGCCAATCAGGCGGCGCAGCGCACCACCCAGGGCATGGAAGAGATCTCGTCCTCGGTGATCGAGCAGACCGCGGCCAGCACGGAGATCGGCAACAATGTCGAACGCATCGCCCGCGTCGCGCGGGAACTCAGCGTACCGATCGGCCATGCCGAGCAGGAAGGACTGCAGCTGCAGGCGCTGGCGGCCGAACTGAACGGCATGCTGAACCGCTTCAAGTTGTAGCCAGCGCCGCGCCAGGCCGGCGCTCCCGCGGCAAGCGGTCGCAATGCTGCCGGATCGTTGAGATCGCAAGTAAGATTGCCGCATTTCAACGTCACGGAAAGAACCCATGAGCGCCCCGCACGGCCGCCCGAAGGCGCGCCAATCATCACACGGAGCCGCGCAGCGGCGAACCATTGTCACCTCCTCGCTTGGCGAGGGGGCTGGGGGGAGGGTAGTCCTGGGCGCCCCGCACGGCCGCCCGAAGGCGCGCCAGTCATCACACGGAGCCGCGCAGCGGCGAACCATTGTCACCCCCTCGCTTGGCGAGGGGGCTGGGGGGAGGGTAGTCCAGTGAGCACAGCCTGCGTCCTCGTCACCGGCAGCGCCGGCTACCTCGGCAGCCAGGTAGTGGCCGC
>JAUYSD010000228.1 GCA_030696505.1 Sulfuritalea sp.
CCCAGTAGGCGTTGGCGAAGGGGCCGAGCTGGCCGGATTCGACGAATTTCTTCAGGCGGTTCTGCAGGTCGCGGAAATAGCCGGGCGAGGACAGCGGCCAGTTCGAGATCGACTGCGCCAATTCGGAGGTGCGCTTCGGATCGGCCTTCAGCGCCGATACCACGTCCACCCAGTCCAGCGCGTGCAGGTGGTAGAAATGCACCAGGTGGTCGTGCACCTGCAGGTTCAACTGCATCAGGTTGCGGATGGTGTTGGCATTTTCCGGAATCTTGATCGCCAGCGCATCTTCGACGGCGCGCACCGAGGTCAGCGCGTGGGTGCCGGTGCACACGCCGCAGATGCGCTCGGTGAAGGCCCAGGCGTCGCGCGGATCGCGGCCCTTGAGAATCACTTCGAGGCCGCGCCACATGGTGCCGGTAGACACCGCATTGCGGATCACATTGTCCTTGTCGAGGTTCACCTCGACACGCAGGTGGCCCTCGATGCGGCAGATCGGGTCGACGACCACGCGCTTGCCGGAGTTGTCCATCTTGAAGCCTTGCGTTTCGTAAGCGCCCATCTCAGTTGCCTCCCGTGACGTTTTCTGTTTTCTTGGCTTTCTTCAATGCGGACGCCGCGGCATGCACCGCCACCGCCGCGCCGGCCACTGCCGCCGCGGTGCCACCGACCTTGTCGGCATTGGCCTCGATGCCGAACTGCTTGATGTCGGTGACGCGGTCGTAGAAGCTGCCCTTGTCCCAGAAGCCCTCTTCCGAGCAGCCGATGCAGCCGTGGCCGGACTGGATCGGGAAGGAAACGCCGTCGTTCCAGCGCACCGTCGAACAGGCGTTGTAGGTGGTCGGCCCCTTGCAGCCCATCTTGTAGAGGCAGTAGCCCTTGCGTGCGTTGTCGTCGTCCCATTGTTCGACGAACTGGCCGGCGTCGAAGTGCGGCCGGCGATAGCACTTGTCGTGGATGCGCTGGCCGTAGAACATCTTGGGCCGACCCTGGCGATCGAGTTCGGGAATGCGGTCGAAGGTCAGCATGTAGGTGACCACGCCGGTCATTACCTCGGCGATCGGCGGGCAGCCCGGCACCTTGACGATGGGCTTGCCGGAAATCACCTTGTCGATCGGCGTCGCCCGCGTCGGGTTCGGCTTCGCCGCCTGTACGCAGCCGTAGGACGCGCAGGCGCCCCAGGCGATCACCGCCTTGGCGTCGGCCGCGGTTTCCTTGAGGATTTCGACGAAGGGCCGTCCGCCCTCGATGCAGTACATGCCATCCTCATTGAGCGGCGGATTGCCTTCGACCGCGAGGATGTAGTTGCCCTTGTATTTCTTCTTGATTTCCTCGAGCTGCTTTTCGGCCTGGTGCCCCGCCGCCGCCATCAGCGTGACGTGGTAGTCGAGCGAGAGCATGGAGAGGATCACGTCCTTGGTCAGCGGATGCGCCGAGCGGATGAAGGACTCCGAACAGCAGGTGCATTCCAGGCCTTCGAGCCAGATCACCGGCGTGCGCGGCTTGGTCTCCATGGCATGCGCGATCTTCGCCGCATAGGCGCTGGAAAGCCCGAGCGAAGTCGCGGTCAGCGAACAGAATTTGAGAAAGCTGCGGCGGCTGATGCCCTGGCGCCGCAGCACGTCGTAAAAAGTTTCGGTCATCGCGGTCTCCTCCGGTTGAAGTTCTTTGGAGACCGCTAAAGCAAGGCACGGGCCAGCCCGTGATATTTATATTATTTACATTTCAATCAATATCTTGCGGCAGGAGGCCGAAAACCTGCGGGGACACACAGCGGTTAGCGGGTAATCGCGGCGATACAAATCGTGACCGCCGACGTCAACCGCCTTGGTGTTTCCGCATCGCCGTGCTACGAGCGCCGACTCTTTGCGCAGGTCAGCAGGGGCTGGACTCATGAGCGGGCAATGAGGTGGGTGGTGGCTGGTCGGCCTGAACTGTCGTTCGTCGGAGTGAGCGCGACAGGAGCCAATGACCGCAATACGGGAATCCACCGAACTCACACTCTCGGCCAACGGACGGATGTTCCAGTCTCGATTGGCGCGCTCAAGAAGATGAAGCTGGGTACTGGACTGAAGTTCTGCTCATGCTCTGATTAGCGCGCGAATTCAGACAAATCGGCGCCTAGACTATTCCGCTTCTAGCAGCGCCTTAAACCCACCAGAATCTATTTCGCCATTAAAGAGACGGACTGTATTAACCATGAGAGTCCGTTGCTTTCCTTCCGGAAGCTTGGAAATTACTACCATAGCCTCATCAAAGGACCAAGCGCCGATTTGCTTCTTCGCCTCGTTCGGAATCTTATTGACCAATTCAGATAGGACCTTGGAGTAGCTATCAGGATCCCCCTTAGTGAGAGAAGCGAGTGCTTTCAAGTAAACAATGAGGTTACCATCATTCATCTCGTCAATTGCAGTTTTATGCTTATGGTATAACTTCTCGAACTCAATACCTTGATTTGTCAGTGCGAAAAGTTCTAACAGATTGCTTACGACGCCGAGGTCTTCAGGTTCGATCGCCAGACATGCTTTGTTTGCGTCGATGGCCGCAGCAATTTCACCGAGATGCCCGTGGCAAGTAGCTTTCTGTTGCAGCAAAATGAAATTGTTTTCATCAAGCCCCAACCCAACCGAAATCCATTTGAGCGCCCAGGGCCATTGCTTGCTGCCAATTAGGCTCCCCACCTTTTCAATCAACTCCATAACTTTGATTCGGCGGTCCTGCTCTTCATTGGTCTTAGCGAGATCACCGACTTGACCTTCAAACTTTTTTTGCCGATCGCGTAATGCGTTTAGTTCTCTTTCAAAACCGGCCTTGATCCGTTTTAAGTTCTCAAGTTCGATCGTATAGTCAGTTTTTACCTCTTTAATGCTCCGTATTCCAAGATATCCCAATACTCCGATTACACCTAAAACAATGGTAATGGTGATGTTGATACTTTGTAGGTTAGATGCATACGCTTCCTTCAAGAGGTCTTTTTCTAACCTGTAATTTATTTGATCCCTGCGGAGGATTTCGATTTCCCTAGATGAAGCCTTCGAATCGATCTTCAACTGCTTAATGTCACTAATGCTTTCATCGAGTAACTTAGTTCTTGAACTTTCTGAACTATCAGCCAAAGTGGTGGATGAGAGAATGAAAGAACATGCCGTTAGCACAACTCCAACCAACAATCGCATGCTTTTTACTCCCCTATAAGAGCTTCCGTTTTAGATGGTGTCAAACAACCAGCGTGACCTTAGAGTCGCATCGTCGTCTAATCGCATCCCGTTCAAGTAACACGGGGGTATCGATAATTAGCGGAGAGGCTACACGGCGACCATGCTGTTGGCAACTACTTCAATGGTTGCTCTGGGCACAGAGGGTGAGTTCAGGATTTTTAGGAGCAGACGCTCAACAATCCAACTCTGGCTGTTCGCGCCAACGGCCGTTCAGGCCGAATACCAGCGCCTGGCCACCGTTGCCTACCGTTGAGCGTCGCCGATCTTGTAGCTGTTCAATCCCGCCTGACTTTTAATTGTGGCGAATTCGCCATAATTAAAATCAGGGTTATAAACCGACTCCCATATACCCAGAAACTCAACGGTGTTCCTGTTTCTCAGCCAATCGGAGATGAAGAAGTCGCCATCCTTGGCTTTCAGCCAGCTTTTGGCGAGAACAAAACGAACTACCGAATCCGAACCCGGCAGCGGGCGGGTTTCGTGAATAAGCGGAACAGCACCGCCGTCCCGCCAGCGCCAACTATCCGGCGCCCTGGCCGCTCAGCGGCCGTTGCGCACGTAATCGGCGAAGCGGCGGTCGCGCGTGGCGATGTGATTGCCGATGAAGGCCAGCGCCTCGGCGGCCCCGCCCGCGATCAGCTCGGAATCGCCCGCGGCATGGCGCGAGGCGAGGATGCGCAACGTGTCCATCATGTACGCGTGGTCGTCGACGTGGTCCTCGTAGTCGTCGTAGCTGTTGAGGCGCATCAGCAGTTCTTCAACAATCAAAGGGGTCAGTATTGAACTAAATCCAGAGGTGCTGCAACAAAATGCTCCCAGAATATACCAAAGCAATCCTGATCGACAGCTTTGGAGGAAATTCACCAAGGTCTGGTTTGTGTTAAGGGTTGTGGGATGCCTGCCTTAGCGTGATGACGTGGGCGAAACGATAAGGGTAGGGGCAGGCGTCGCACAAGCCCCAAGGGAGGAAACCGCGGAGATCTGGCGATACGGGTGA
>JAUYSD010000194.1 GCA_030696505.1 Sulfuritalea sp.
GCTGTGCCAGCGATTCGTCGAGCTTGGCTTCGATGAAATCGATTCTACGCTGAATCGTTTCGCTTTCAAGTGTCGTCGCAAGATGTTCCGGAGTGCTCTGCATGGCCAGCAATTCGTGGGCCAGATTCAGCGCCACCATGACGGCGAGCCGCTCGCCGCTGCCGCGCGCGCCCTGCGGCGTGCCGCCGGGTATCCTGTCGCCGGCTTCCTGCAACTTGGCGTCCAGCAGGGCTGCAGCGGCCAGCAACTGGCTGCGTTCCTCGGGCTCGCAGCTGATGCGGTAATCCTTGTCCAGCAGTTTGATTTCGAGGCTAGTGCTCATTCGTCCGGCAACCGTGTCATCAGGGCTTCGAGGCGTTCGCGGGTGGCGTCGATCTTCTTCGTCAGCGCCGACTTTTCGGCCTCCAGGCTTGCGACGTGGGCACGCAAAAGCTGGTTCTCGCTGCGCAGGCTGCCGCACACGGCGACTATCTGGTCGACCTTGTGCTCAAGTTGATCGAGGGAAACGCTCATACAGCGAGTTTCATGGAAAAGTGTAATCAGGTCAAGCAACAAGCTGCCGATCTGAATGTCGTTTGGAGGGCGTCGTGGGTAATTTACCCGGGTCTGGCAAAATGCGCCCATGCCCCTTGAAGTCTTCTCTGCGGCCAGCCTGCGTCGCGCGCTGGTGATCAAGCTGCGCCATCACGGCGACGTCCTGCTCGCCACACCGGTAATTTCCATGCTGCAGCGCATTGCTCCCCAATGCGAAGTCGATGCGCTGGTCTATGCCGACACCGCGCCCATGCTCGACGGCCACCCGGCGCTGGCGCAACTGCACCTGATAGACCGCAACTGGAAACGGCAGGGCTTGCGGCGTCAGACGGCGGCCGAAGCTCGGCTGATCCGCCAGTTGCGGTCGCGGCATTACGATCTGGTCGTGCATCTTTCGGTGCATACGCGCGGCGCCTGGCTGGTGCGCCTGTTGCGGCCGCGCTGGTCGGTGGCGCCGAAGTTCCGCGCCGGCTTCTGGGCCAGGAGTTTCACCCACCTCTACCCGGCGCAGTCGGACCCCTTGCGCCACACCGTGGAAACCAATCTCGACAGCCTGCGTGCTCTGGGAATGGACCCGGCCGCTGCCGACAAGCGCGTGATCATGGTGCCGGGGGCTGCGGCCGAGGCGCGCGTGGCGGCCTTGCTGGCGCAGCACGGTCTGGCGCCGGGCGGCTTCATTCACATTCATCCCGCATCGCGCTGGGCCTTCAAATGCTGGCCCGCGGAGCGTGTGGCGGCCTTGTGCGATGCGCTGGCGGCCAAGGGCTGGCCCATCGTGCTGACTTCTGCGCCGGACGCGAACGAGACAGCGCTGATCGCCGAAGTGTGCGCGGCACTTGTCGGCAACGCCGGGTCGGACTCTGTCTGCCGGGAATTCCGCTTCGCGGGCCGGCAAGCGCCAACTATCGACCTTTCCGGACAGCTTTCGCTCAAGGAACTCGCGGCGCTGACGGCGCGCGCCAGGCTCTTCGTCGGCGTCGATTCGGCGCCGATGCACATCGCGGCGGCGATGGGCACGCCGGTAGTGGCCATCTTCGGCCCTTCGGGCGACCAGGAATGGGGCCCGTGGGGCGAAGGCCATGTGGTCGTCGCCTCGAACACTCACCCTTGCCGTCCCTGCGGCATGGCCGGCTGCAACGACAGCAAGCTCAGCGCCTGTCTGACTACGCTGCCGGTAGCGCAGGTGCTGGCCGCCTGCGAGGCCTTATTGGCCATCCCCCCGACCCCCTGCCCAAGGCAGGGAGTGACGGAGGTTCGCCGCGTCGCGGCTCCGCTTATGAATAGCCCCGCCTTGGGGCGGCCCGGTGGCGGGGCGGCATGAAGCTTGCCATCGTCAGACAAAAGTACACGCCCTTCGGCGGCGCCGAGCGCTTCGTCGAGCGCGCGCTCGCTGCGCTGAAAGCCAGGGGCGTCGATGTCTCCATCGTGGCGCGGGAATGGCAGGGCGATGCGGCGGGCGGCGTGCAATGCCTGCGCGTCGATCCCTTCTACCTCGGCCGCCGCTGGCGCGATGCCGGCTTTGCCCGCGGCGTGCAGCGCCTGATGGCGCAAGGGCGCTTCGACCTGGTGCAAAGCCACGAGCGCATTCCGGGCTGCGACATCTACCGCGCCGGCGACGGCGTCCATGCCACCTGGCTGGAGCTGCGCAATAAAGCCTTCGACCGTTTCGCGCCCTGGCACCGCTACACGCTGGCGGCCGAAGCCGCGATGTTTCGCGATCCGAAGCTGCGCGCGGTGATCTGCAATTCGCGCATGGTCAGGGACGACATCGCGCGCCGTTTCGGTGTCGCCGACGAGAAACTGCAGGTGATCTACAGCGGTGTCGATCTGCAGGCTTTCCATCCGCGCCTGCGCGAAGAGCGGGGACTGGGCCTGCGCGAAAAATCCGGCGTTGCAGCGGCGACGCCGCTGCTGCTTTTCGTCGGTTCCGGCTACCAGCGCAAGGGCCTGCCGAACTTGCTGCGCGCGCTCGCCATGATGCGGCGGAACGACGCGCGGCTCTGGGTGATCGGCCGCGACAAGGACGAGATGCTGATGCGCAAGCTGGCGCAGACCCTGTTGGTCGACGACCGCGTGCTTTTCCTCGGCGCCCAGGTCGACGTCAAGCCCTTCTATGGCGCGGCCGACGTGTTCGCCCTGCCCACGGTCTACGACCCCTTCCCCAATGCCGCGCTGGAGGCGCTGGCCTGCGGTCTGCCGCTGGTCACCACCACCACCTGCGGCGCGGCGGAACTGGTCACGGCGGACAACGGCGCGGTGATCGATGCCGGCGACGTCGTGGCCCTGGCGGCCAGCCTCGACAGCTTGTGCGGCCGTGCGCCGGCGATGCGCGAGGCGGCGCGCGCCAGCGTCGCTCATCTCGAACTGGACGCGATGGCAGCGCAGTTGATGGCGCTCTACTCCCGCCTGATCTGAAGCTCGGCGTCGGCCAGCACCGGCCGCAGGCGTTCGACGAAAGCATCGAGCTAAAGCGCTGCAGATGCGCCTGCGCCAACTCCGGTTGCGGCCGGGCGCGGCCCGCCAGCAGTTGGTCGAGCAGGCGGCCGAAAGCCGCGCCGCCATCCTGGCGCGGATCGCGATAGAGAAAACCCGTTGCGCCATCCACCACGGTTTCGCTGAAAGGCGGCGCATCCACCGCGATCACGGGCGTGCCGCAGGCCTGCGCCTCGATGATGTTGAGGCCCAGCGCCTCCTTTTCCGGCAGGCCGGAGATCAGGTAGTCGAGTTCGCGATATACCGCCGCGACATTGCCCTGCTGGCCCCAGTAGCGCACCTGCCCGGCGCAGGGCCGCAGTGCCGCGGCCAGGTCGCGCACCGAGGCATAGCCGCCGCTGCCGAAGATTTCCAGATGCACCTGCGGGTGGCGCGCCAGCACCGGCGCCAGCTGCGCGAACAGCAACGGAAACTGCTTGATCGGCGTCAGGCGCGAGACGATGCCCAGCGTCAGGCCAGGACGGCGGACGAAGGGCGGATGCGGCCGCAGCGCCTCGGCCAGCGGTTCCAGCGCGCCGAGCAGGCGGTCGCGCCCCTTGCGCCGGTCCCAGTCGTAGCGGCTGGCGCGGCGGATCGCACCGGCGCCGGCGCGCGCCCCCTCGCTTTGCGCGTCGGGGCTTCCGCTTCGCGTGCTGACGTCGGCGACACCGTAAAGCGGTTCGTGCCAGGCCGGCAGTCCGGCGGCCATGAGGCCGTCGCGCACCCAGGCCGATACCGCGTAGATCCGGTCGTGATCGGCGAAGGCGGCCGGGTCGCGGCCCTGCACCGGCATGTGGGCGATCGCCGTGCGCAGTCGGCCCGGGATTGCGCCGCGCAGCGAGGCCGCCAGCGGGCCGTGCGAGAGCAGCCACAACGCAACCTCCGGCAGATGCTGCGGCAGGTCGGCCGGATCGGCGACGGCGATGCGTTCGGTGTCGGCCGGCAAGCCGAGCCGGTCCCAGAAGCCGGCGCGCGGATGCACCAGGAGCCGCGTCGGCACGCCGAGCTGCGACAGCGCGCGGCAGAGGAAGGCCGTATACACCTCGCCGCCGCCGAAGTGCGGCTGCAGGTTGATCTGGACCAGTTTCATAGGTCCGCCGCCGGGCCGCCCCAAGGCGGACCCGCCAAGAGTCTGCGAGCGTAGCGAGCCGTAGTCACCCCTTCTCCTGGAGAAGGGGCGGGGGAAGAGCTGTTGATGTCTGTCGTGGCGAGGGCTTCATCGCCGCGATCAGCACGCCGCAGAGGAAGGCGAACAAGCCCAGGCGCCAGCCCGACAGATGGCCGTCGAGCAGGCAGCGCAGCTGGTAGCCGCCGACCAGGAAGCAGAACATCAGGCCGGCCGCGTCGTCATGCTGACGGAATTGTCGCCAGCCGCCGCGCATGGCGAGTCCCGCGCTCAGCAGCAGCAGGGCGAGACCGGGCAGCCCTGCCGCCAGCGCGAAATCCAGCCAGCCGCTGTGGCTGCTGACCATCCCCTTGAATCCGTATTTCGCCTCGACTGCGCGGCCGAAACCGTCGCGGCCGTAGCCGAGGCCCAGCGGCTGTTCGACTATCGCCTGCACCGCCTGGTG
>JAUYSD010000253.1 GCA_030696505.1 Sulfuritalea sp.
TGCGCCTTCCGCTTCAATTCCTACATCGGCCTTGCGGTGGCGGGCAAACTCTATGGCGTGCCGGGCATCGCCGCGATGGCGATCGTCGTCGGCGTCATGGTGCCGCCCGCCAACATGGCGGCGGTGTGGATGCTGGCGCGCCACGGCGAGGCCAGCGTCTGGCGCGAACTGGCGAAGAATCCGCTGATTCTCGCCACGCTCGCCGGCACTGCGGCGAACCTGGCCGGCTTCCAGCCGCCGGAGATGTTGCTGCAATTCCTCGGCCGGCTCGGCGAGGCCGCCATTGCGCTGGGTCTGCTGGCGGTCGGCGCGGGGCTGCGCAGCGGCGGTGCGAAAGTTGGCGTTGGCGCCGCGGCGGCGGCCGGCTAGCTGCTGGCAGTGAAGCTCATCGCCATGCCTCTTGCCGCTCTTGGATTGATCCGCTGGTTCGGACTGACGGGCGTTTATGCCGGCGTGGCGCTGGTCTTCGCGGCTTTGCCGACGGCCAGTTCCGCCTTCATCCTGGCCCAGCGCATGGGCGGCGACGGTCCCCGCGTGGCCTGGCTGATCTCGGTCAGCACCGTGCTCGGCATGCTGACTTTGCCCTTCTGGCTGGCTTGGCGCTGACGCTGGCGCGCCAGGCGCTACTTGGTCTTGCCGCTGTCCTGCGCCTGATCCGGCGTGGGTGCGCCGGCGGCATCGGTGGCCGCAGGCTGGCCATTGCCCTGCATGAAGTTCCACGGCCATAGCGCCGGGTTGGCGAAAGGATTGGCGTTGGCCTCGGGGTTGCCGCCCGACTGGCTGATGGCCTGCAGCGCCGCGAGTGTCGCGCGCTGCATCTCAAGCCCCTGAATGGTCATCTGCAGCATGCCGAGGTTGGTCTTGAGCCAGCCTTCGACGGCCTTCAGGTCGGCAATGCGCTTTTCCAGTTCGTTGGTGTCGAGGGTTGGCGTGACCAGGCCGGGCAGGGGCATCCCGGTATTGCCCCAGAGGGTCTTGAGGAATTCCATCGGGTCGGACGGTGTCGTGCTCATGACGGGCGCTCCCTAAGTAGTGCGATGATCTTACCGCAGCGCCGGGTTCCGCGTTAGACTGTTGATTGTCATATTCGCAACCGACCTGGGGAGGGAAATGCGATGCTCAATCTTTTGGTGGTGGAAGATCATGCCTTGGTGCGCGAGGGCCTGCTGGCGACGCTGAAAAATCTCGGTGCGGAAACACGGACCTTTGGCGTGCCCGATGCCAACGAGGCCATCGGCGTGCTCGAGTCCGAAGACATCGACATGATGATCCTCGATCTGATGCTGCCCGGCACCAAGGGCCAGACCTTCCTGCCGCTGGTGCGCCGGCGCTTTCCGACGGTGCCGGTGGTGATCCTGTCGGCGTTGGACGATGCCGACACGGTTGCCCGGGTAATGAAGGCCGGTGCCTCCGGCTTCGTTTCCAAATCCGGCTCCAGCACCGAATTGATCGAGGCCTTGCGCGCGGTGCTGTCGGGCGAAATCTATCTGCCGCCGAAGCTGCAGGAACTGACCAATCGCAGCGAATCGGCCCATGGCGAGGGCAAGTCGCTGGCCCAGCGTTTCGGTTTGACGGCCGCCCAGGCGCGGGTCATGGAACTCCTGGCCGAAGGGCGCAGCAACCGCCAGATCGGCGAGTTGCTGGGTTTGACCGAGGGCACAGTGAAAATCCACGTCTCGGCGATCATGAAGGCCATGGGCGTCACCAACCGCTCCGAGGCCGCTCTGATGGCCAGTCGCAAGCGGCGCCCGCACTGATCGCAAGCGCCGCCGGTCGGCGCTGTTTCAGCCCAGTCCCAACCGGGCGCGCAAGGCCTCGCGTTCCGGCGCGGCCTCGTCGATGCTGCGTCGCTTGACGTGCCCGAAGCCGCGAATCTTTTCCGGTAGCCTGGCCAGCGCAATGGCATCGCCCAGCGTGTTCCGTTCGAGCTTCGCCGGCAGCGCGGCCAGGTCGGCTTCATAGTCGGCCAGCAGGGCGCGCTCCAGTTGCCGCTCCTCGCTGCGGCCGAAAATATCCCAGCGCGATCCCCGGTAGCGGCGCGCCCTCGCCAGCCATTTGAAGGCGGTCAGCATCCAGGGACCGAAGGCCATCTTCTTCACCTTTCCGGTTTTCGGATCGGGCCGCGCCAGCAGCGGCGGCGCGAGGTGGAAGCGCAGCGTGTAGTCGCCTTCGAAGCGCGCGGCGATCTGCTCCACGAAATTGCCTTCGGCATACAGCCGCGCCACCTCGTATTCGTCCTTGATCGCCATCAGCTTGAACAGGTTGTGGGCGACTGTCTCGGTCAGTTGCGACGAATTGATCGCCGACTCAGCGGCACGGATCTGCTCCACCTGCTGCCGATAACGCTCCGCGTAGGCGGCATCCTGGTACTCGGTGAGAACGCCGACGCGTCGGGCGATCACTTCGTCAAGAGTTGGCGCTGGCGGTTCGGCGATCCTGGGCCGGGCATAGGCCGCCACCGCCCCCGGATCGTGTGCCGCGCGGCGGCCCCAGAGGAAGGCGGCGCGGCTCATCGCCACGGCCGTGCCGTTGAGTTCGATGGCGCGATCGATGGCCTCCCAGGATACCGGCACCATGCCCTGCTGCCAGGCGTAGCCCAGCAAAAACAGGTTGCTGGCGATCGAGTCGCCGAGCAGGCGCAGGGCGAGGTCCGAGGCGTCGACGAAATGCGCGGCGCCGGCGCCGACCGTGTCGCCGACCACGGCCTGCATGCGCGCCAGCGGGAACTGCCAGTCCGGATTGCGCGTGAAGTCGGCCGTGGGGGTTTCCGCGCAATTCACCACCACGCGCGTGCGGCCGGCTTGCATTCGCGTCAGGGCGTCGGGCGAGGCGCTGACGATCACGTCGCCGCCGATCACCGCGTCGGCTTCGCCGGTGGCTACGCGCACCGCGTGTATGTTGTTCGGGTCATCACAGATGCGCACATGGGAAAACACCGCGCCGCCCTTTTGCGCGAGGCCCGTCATGTCGAGCACGGTGACGCCCTTGCCGTCGATGTGCGCGGCCATGCCGATCAGGGCGCCGATGGTGACCACGCCGGTGCCGCCGACGCCGGTGATCAGGATGCCGTAAGGCGCAGCCGTCGAGCCAAGAGTTGGCGCTGGCGGCACGCCGAAGGCGTCGCCCGGCGCGCTGCTGCCGGCCAGGCCGCGACCCTTCCTGACGCTGCCGCCGAGCACCGAAACAAAGCTCGGACAGAAGCCCTTCTCGCAGGAGTAATCCTTGTTGCAGGCGGACTGGTCGATCGCGCGCTTGCGGCCGAACTCGGTTTCCACCGGCACCACGGCGAGGCAGTTGGATTGCACGCCGCAATCGCCGCAGCCTTCGCAGACGGCCTCGTTGATGTAGAGCCGGCGCGGCGGATCGATCATCTTGCCGCGCTTGCGGCGGCGGCGCTTTTCCGCGGCGCAGGTCTGGTCGTAGATGATGGCCGAGACGCCGGGACATTCGCGCATCTCGCGCTGGATCGCATCGAGTTCGTCGCGATGACGGATCGGTACGCCGTGCGGCAGGTCGGGGTGGCCGTAGGCACGCGGCGTGCCATCGGTAACGACCACGACGTGATGTACGCCTTCGGCATGCAGCTGCGCGGCGATATGCGGTACCGTCAGGTTGCCGTCGTGGGGCTGGCCGCCGGTCATGGCGACTGCGTCGTTGTAGAGAATCTTGTAAGTGGCATTGACGCCCGACGCCACCGCGGCGCGTATCGCCAGCGAGCCCGAATGGAAGTAAGTGCCGTCGCCGAGATTGACGAAGACATGGCGCTGTTCGGTGAAGGGCGCCTGCCCCATCCAGGCCGCGCCTTCGCCGCCCATGTGGGAGAAGGTGCTGGTGGCGCGGTTCATCCACAACACCATGAAATGGCAGCCGATGCCGGCCAGCGCGCGCGAGCCTTCCGGCACGCAGGTCGAGGTGTTGTGCGGGCAGCCGGGGCAGAAATAGGGCGTGCGCGCTATCGGAATCACCGGCGCCGCCGAGCGTTCCTTGGCCTCGATGACCGCCAGGCGTTCGCGAATGCGCGGCGAGGTGAAATGGCGGCCGATGCGATCCGCGATGACGCGGGCGATCTGCGCCGGCGACAGCTCGCCCGAGGCCGGCAGCAGCCAGCGCCCGTTGGGCAGAGCCCATTCGCCCTTTTCGTCGAACTTGCCGATCACGCGCGGCCGTACGTCTTCGCGCCAGTTGTAGAGCTCTTCCTTCAACTGGTACTCGATCAGCTGGCGCTTCTCCTCGACCACCAGGATTTCTTCGAGTCCTTCGGCGAAGCGGCGCACGCCGTCCGATTCGAGCGGCCAGACCATGCCGACCTTGTAGAGCCGGATGCCGATTTCGGCGGCGAGTGCATCGTCGATGCCAAGGTCGTCGAAGGCCTGGCGCACGTCGAGATAGGACTTGCCGGTGGTGATGATGCCCAATCGCGGGTTGGGCGCGTCGATCACGATCTGGTTCAGCCTGTTGGCGCGGCAATAGGCCAGCGCGGCATACAGCTTGTGGTCGAGCAGACGGGCTTCCTGCAGCAGGCGATCGTCCGGCCAGCGGATGTTGAGTCCGCCCGCCGGCAGGACGTAATCGGTGGGCAGCACGATCTGCACCCGGTCCGGCGAAACATCCACCGAGGCCGATGACTCGACGGTATCGGCTACCGCCTTGAAGCCGACCCAGCATCCCGAATAGCGGCTCATGGCCCAGCCGTGCAGGCCGAGGTCGAGATAGTCCTGCACGCCGGCGGGGACCAGCACCGGCATCATCGCCGCCTTGAAGGCGTGCTCCGACTGGTGCGCCACCGTCGAAGAGCGCGCGGCGTGATCGTCGCCGGCGATGGCCAGCACCCCGCCGTGCTTCCAGGTGCCGGCCGAGTTGGCATGCTTGAACACGTCGCCACAGCGATCCACCCCGGGACCCTTGCCGTACCACATGCCAAAGACGCCGTCATGCTTGGCGCCGGGCGAGAGGTTGACCTGCTGCGTGCCCCACAGTGCCGTGGCGGCCAGGTCTTCATTGACGCCGGGCTGGAACACCACCTGGCTTTGTGCCAGATGCGGCTTGGCCTTCCACAGCGCCTGATCGAGCCCGCCCAGTGGCGAGCCGCGGTAGCCGGATACATAGCCGGCGGTGTTGAGTCCGGCCAGCGCGTCGCGTTGGCGCTGCAGCAGCAGCAGTCGAACCAGGGCTTGAGTGCCGGTCAGAAAAACCCGGCCTTGGCTGAGGGCGTATTTGTCCTCGAGGGTGATGCTGCGCAGTGGCGCGTTCATGGCTGCTCCTGAATCTTGTTGGACCTCGGAAGTCGGAGATGCGGCGGCTTCGTGGGCCGCGCATCCTGCCTTGCCGTCCCCGGTCAGGACGGCGGCAGAATCTTACCTGGATTCAGGATGTTGTCGGGATCGATCGCACGTTTGATGGTGCGCATCAGGTCGATGGCGACCTCGCCGTGTTCCAGCGTCATGTAGTCCTGCTTGCCGATGCCGATGCCATGCTCGCCGGTGCAGGTGCCGTCCATGCGTATGGCGCGCTTGGCCAGGCGCGAGGCGAAGCTCTTGGCGCGGGCCAGATCCTCGGCGCTGTCGGCGTCGACCAGTAGCATCATGTGGAAATTGCCGTCACCGACGTGGCCCACCAGCGGCCCGGCAAGGTTGCTGGCTTCCTGGTCGAGGTCCAGGTAGCTCTCGGCAATGCAATCCGCCAGCATCGAGATTGGCACGCAGACGTCGGTGGTGAGCGCCCGGCAGCCGGGCTTGAGGCCGAGACCGGCATAGTAGGCGTCGTGGCGCGCCTGCCACAGGCGACTACGATCTTCGGGGCGCGTCGCCCATTCGAAATCCTGCCCGCCGTGCTCGGCGGCTATTTCCTGCACCGTCTCGGCCTGTTCCTTGACACCGGTCGGCGAGCCGTGGAATTCAAAGAACAGGGTCGGCGCTTCGCGCAAGGTGGTCTTGCTGTGGCGGTTGATGGCGGTGATCGCCAGTTTGTCGAGCAATTCAATGCGCGCCACCGGGACGCCGAGCTGGATGGTCTGGATCACGGTCCGCACTGCCGCCGCCAGCGTCGGGAAGGCGCAGACCGCGCTGGAGATCGCCTCGGGCACCGGATAGAGCTTGACCGTCAGTTCGGTGATGATGCCCAGCGTGCCTTCGGAACCGATCATCAATCGCGTCAGGTCGTAGCCGGCGGCCGACTTGCGGGCGCGGCCGCCGGTTTTGAGGATGCGGCCGTCGGGCAGCACCACGGTCATGCCCAGCACGTTCTCGCGCATGGTGCCGTAGCGCACGGCATTGGTTCCCGAGGCCCGCGTTGCGGCCATACCGCCGAGGCTGGCATCCGCACCCGGATCGATCGGGAAGAACAGCCCGGTGCCGTTCAACGCAGCATTCAACGCCTTGCGCGTGACGCCGCATTGCACCGTGGCGTCGAGGTCTTCCTGGCGCACGGCAACGACCTGATTGAGCGCCGACAGATCGATGCAGACGCCGCCCTGCACCGCCAGCAAGTGACCTTCGAGCGAAGTCCCGGTGCCAAAGGCGATCACCGGGGTGCGATAACGGTGGCACAGGCCGACGATCTCCGCGACTTCCGCAGTCGATTCGGCGAATACCACGGCATCCGGCGGCATCGGCGTGTGCGAAGACTCGTCCTTGCCGTGATGCAGGCGCACGGCGGCGGCGACGGAAAAACGCGAGCCGAAGCGGGTAGCGAGCGTGTCGGCCAGTTCCTGCGGCAGCGGGGGGCGGTCGGTGGGGGCGTTCATGGCGTTCTCCGGCGTTGGGGTGTCGCGGGATTCTACGCCGCAGCCGGATCGCCTTCGGCATCCGGTTGCGGCCCGTCGCCATGCTTCGCTGCAGCATTTGGTCGGCCCTGGCGGGACGGAAACTATGGCGCCGGGGCGGCGCCCGAGGGTGCCGGTGGGGTGTCGGCTTGTTCCTGGCGACCGGGGACGACGGCGGCCTGGCGAGAAAAATGCTTGAAAAATTGACTTTCTCGTTGACGCTGGCACCGAATTTGAAGATAATCGCTGGTTCAGCTGGAGGGGTTCCCGAGCGGTCAAAGGGATCAGACTGTAAATCTGACGGCTCTGCCTTCGAAGGTTCGAATCCTTCCCCCTCCACCAGCAGGTTTCGGCAACACGTTTCACAAGGCGGTTAGCGGACAAGTAGGGCGGGCGGCGGTAGTTCAATGGTAGAACCTCAGCCTTCCAAGCTGATTACGCGGGTTCGATTCCCGCTCGCCGCTCCAGTTTCTGTTTTGCGCAGTTTTGAGTTTCAGCCCTTGTAGCTCAGTGGTAGAGCACTCCCTTGGTAAGGGAGAGGTCGCGTGTTCGATCCACGCCAAGGGCACCATTAATCTAGTGCATTTTTGTTGGGGTAATCGACATGGCAAAAGGCAAGTTTGAGCGGACGAAGCCGCACGTAAACGTGGGGACGATTGGACACGTGGACCACGGCAAGACGACATTGACGGCGGCGATCACGACGGTGCTGTCGGCGAAGTTTGGCGGCGAGGCGAAAGCCTAC
>JAUYSD010000263.1 GCA_030696505.1 Sulfuritalea sp.
AAAGCCGAACGTCAGCGGCTGCTCGATGAGGCGCGCAAGGCTGCCGATACCTTGAGCGCCAAGCGCTTGGAAACGCTGAAAAACGATGCCCGCAATCTTAATCTAGCCATCCGTCTGAGGACTCAACAGGAAGTGTTTGCCATCGTGCGCAAGGCGCTGACCGATCTCGCCACGACCAGCTTGGACGAACGCATGGGGGAAGTATTCACTCGACGTTTGCGAGAGCTGGACGATCAGGCCAAACAGGGCCTCGCCCAAGTATTTAAAACGGCTGCTGCGCCCGCAATTGTGCGTAGCGCGTTTGACCTGCCTGCGGAGCAACGCGCGGCGATACAGAATGCGCTCAACGAAACCTTCTCGACTGAAATCCAGGTTCGGTTCGAGACTGCGCCGGATGTCATCAGCGGTATCGAACTCAGCGCAAACGGCTGGAAAGTCGCCTGGAGCATTGATGATTATCTCGCCGTATTGGAAAAGAGTGTCTGCGAGATCGTTAATGACCAGATTAAACCAAAAGACCAAGTCAATTCCAAGGCCAATTCCAAGTCTGAAGCACCCGAGTCGACTAAATGAGTGCGTCTCCCGATTCTTTGCAAAGTGTCTTCGATCAGGCGTTTGCTGAAATAGGCCAAGCGCGGGAATCATTTGTGCCGCAATTAACGCCGCACGAGGTCGGCACGATTGTGACGGTCTCCACCGGAATTGCCAAAGTTTCCGGCCTGCCCGGCGTGGGGTTTGATGAGTTGATAAAGTTTCGCGGCGGCGTGTTCGGCATCGCGTTCAACGTAGACGCGGATGAAATCGGTGTCGTGCTGCTCGGCGAATATTGGAATCTGCACGCAGGCGATGAAGCCCTGCGTACCGGCCGGGTGATGGATGTAGCTGTGGGCTACGGATTGCTGGGACGCGTTATCGACCCGCTCGGACGGCCGCTGGATGGCAACAAACCCTTCGACTACGCTCAGGGCAGGCGGAATGACGAAGGTGAACGCTTGCCTATCGAACGCCCCGCAGTACACATTATGGATCGTGCGCCGGTCACCGTGCCTCTTCAGACCGGTATAAAAGTGATTGATGCGCTCATTCCCATCGGACGCGGCCAGCGTGAATTGATTATGGGTGACCGGCAAACCGGCAAAACCGCCATTGCGCTCGATACGATTCTCAATCAACGCGAGCAAAATGTGCTGTGCGTTTATTGCGCGATTGGGCAGCACGCTTCTTCTGTGGCGAAGACCGTGGCCATCTTGAGAGAGAAGGGTGCGCTGGAATATACCGTTGTGGTCGTGACCGAAGGCAATGATCCGCCCGGTCTCGCTTATATCGCACCTTACGCCGCAACCAGCATTGCAGAGCATTTTATGGCGACGGGCAGGGACGTACTGGTTGTTTACGACGACCTCACCCAGCATGCGCGAGCCTATCGCGAGCTTTCCCTGCTGCTGCGTAGGCCACCCGGTCGCGAAGCGTTCCCCGGCGATATCTTTTATATCCATTCACGATTGCTGGAACGGTCGACACATCTGCGTGAGGAACTTGGAGGCGGTTCGCTGACCGCCTTGCCCATTATCGAAACCGAAGAACAGAACATTGCCGCCTACATTCCGACCAACTTGATTTCCATCACCGACGGGCAGATCTACCTGTCGCCATCATTGTTCGAACTGGGCGTACTGCCCGCCGTCGATGTCGGCAAATCCGTTTCCCGTGTCGGCGGCAAGGCGCAACGGTCAGCTTACCGCGTAGTGGCCGGCGACCTCAAGCTCGCCTACGCGCAGTTCGAGGAGCTCGAAACCTTTGTCCGGTTCGGTGCCCGTCTGAATGAAGACACCCGCAAATCCATCGAGCATGGTCGACGCATACGCGCTTGCCTCAATCAGCCGGAATTCGCCCCGGTGTCGGTGTCCGCACAAATAGCCATCCTGCTGGCGTTGACCAAAGGACTTTTCGACACTGTGCCGCTCGCCAAAATGACCGAAGCCGAACATGCGGTGAGCGAAGCCGCTACGAACATCCCGACGGAAATCGGCGAACGCTTGGATACTGCCGAAAAATTGAGCGACGAGGATCGCAATACGATAGTCGAAATCGCCCGGCTAGCGCTTGCCCGTTTCCAAGCTGAGGCTCAAGCAGCAATTCAACTCAAGGAAAGCTTATGAGCGACAGCCTGGCAAGCCTGCTACGCAAGATCAATAGTGCCGGCGATCTGCAATCGGTGGTGCGCACCATGAAAGCCTTGGCTGCTTCGAGTGTCGGTCAATACGAGCAATCGGTACGCGCCTTGACCGACTACTATCGAACCGTGGAGTTGGGCTTGGGCGTGTGTTTTCGGCTTAACGAACCAGAGGGCATGAGGCCGGAACCGAAAGGTCAATCCACTGGAAATATGATCGGTGCCATCGTATTCGGTTCCGATCAGGGGCTGGTCGGCCAGTTTAATGAGGTGGTCGCCGATTATGCGCTTAAGACGCTCGCAACTTTCCCCTGCAAGCCACAAGTCTGGGCCGTCGGGGAGCGAGTTTACACGCGCTTGGCAGATACTGATCTGACGCTAGCAGGTTTGTTTGCCGTGCCGAATTCCGTCCAGGCCATCACCCCGCTGGTCGGGCAAATTCTCGTGGAATGCGAAACGCGGCACAATGCTTCAACTGAGCTCAGGACTGGTTCAACAGAGGTCACCGAACTCCATCTCTTTTACAACCGCCGCACATCCGGGGCGATATATGAGCCGGTCACTCAGCGACTGCTGCCGCTGGATGATGAGTGGCAACGCCAACTGGCTGAACCGTCTTGGCCTAACGGAAACTTGCCCGAGCTTATGGGTGACCCCCCCTGCGACGTTGCGCGCGCTGATCAGCGAATATCTTTTCGTCTCGCTGTTTCGTGCCTGCGCCGAATCCCTGGCTAGCGAGAACTCGAACCGTCTGGCTGCAATGGAACGCGCCGACAAAAACATCGACGAACTGCTGGAGAATTTCCACAGCTGTTTCCACCGATTACGTCAGAGCGTCATCGACGAAGAACTGTTCGACGTGATCTCCGGCTACGAAGCGCTGTCAAAAGGGAAAATGCTCCGCCGCGAAGAATAGTCTCATTTGGCTTCGTCAAATCACAAGCCTAAAGATACTCACACAGGTAGGTAAGCAGGAGCTGAGCTCGTTGCAACGTCTTCGCTACGCATCCAACCGCTATGCAGTGCCGCTGATTTTTCAGGCGATGGACGCCGCCGGAAAGGACGGCGCGATACGGCATGTCATGTCCGGTGTCAATCCGCTTAACAGGCCTGCTCTCCGTGGCGGATAGATAGAATGCTGCTATCAAAAAAATCACTCAATGCCTCGGCCC
>JAUYSD010000267.1 GCA_030696505.1 Sulfuritalea sp.
CTCTACCGCGACCTGGAGCTGCCGGTCGCCGAAGTCCTGTTCCGCATCGAGCGCAATGGCGTGCTGATCGATGCCGCGACGCTGGCGCAGCAGAGCGACGAACTCGGGCGCAAGATCATGGCGCTCGAAGCCGAGGCGCAACAGCTCGCCGGCCAGCCCTTCAACCTGAATTCGCCGAAGCAGCTGGCCGAAATCCTGTTCAACCAGCAGGGCCTGCCGGTAGTGAAGAAGACGCCCTCGGGCGGTCCCTCGACCGACGAGGAAGTGCTGGAAAAGCTCGCCGAGGACTACCCGCTGCCGAAGAAGATTCTCGAACACCGCAGCTTCGCCAAGCTGAAGAACACCTACACCGACAAGCTGCCGAAAATGATCAACCCGGCGACCGGCCGCGTGCACACCAGCTTCGGCCAGGCCACCGCGGTGACCGGCCGGCTGGCCTCGACCGACCCCAATCTGCAGAACATCCCAATCCGCACGCCGGAGGGCCGCCGCATCCGCTCGGCCTTTGTCGCCCCGCCCGGCCACCGTATCCTCAGCGCCGACTATTCGCAGATCGAGCTGCGCATCATGGCCCACCTCTCTGACGATCCGCGACTGCTCGAAGCCTTCGCCGCCGGCGAGGACGTGCATCGCGCCACGGCCGGCGAAGTCTTCGGCCTGACGCCGATCGAGGTCAGCAATGAACAGCGCCGCGCCGCCAAGGCAATCAACTTCGGCCTGATCTACGGCATGAGCGCCTTCGGCCTGGCCAAGCAGATCGGCGTCGACCGCAGCGCGGCGCAGGCCTACATGGACCGCTACTTCGCCCGCTACCCGGGTGTGGCCCGCTACATGGAAGACACCCGCGCCATCGCACGCGACAAGGGCTATGTCGAAACCGTGTTCGGCCGCCGCCTGTGGCTGCCCGAGATCAAATCGTCCAACGCCGGCCGCCGCCAGGGCGCCGAGCGCGCCGCGATCAACGCGCCGATGCAGGGCACGGCGGCCGACCTGATCAAGCGCGCGATGCTCGCGGTGCAGCACTGGCTCGACGCGCAAAAGCTGCGCACCCTGCTGGTGCTGCAGGTGCATGACGAACTGGTGTTCGAGGCGCCGGACGACGAACTGGCCACACTGCGCGAAGCGCTGCCGAGGCTGATGGGCGGTGTGGCGCAGCTCAAGGTGCCGCTGCTGGTGGAAATGGGCGTCGGCGCCAACTGGGATGCGGCCCATTGATTTCACGCTGCCGGCTTTGCAATTTCGCGCCGCCACCTTAAAATTGCAAAATGTGGATAAAAAGGACGCTCGCCGACGAACTGCGCCAGCTCACCGCCAGCTTTCCCGTGGTGGCGCTGGTCGGTCCGCGCCAGGTCGGCAAGACTTCCCTGCTGGAACATGACTTTCCCGAGTTCCGCTATGTCTCGCTCGACACCGCGAGCCAGGCCGAGATGGCCGAGACGCGGCCGGCCGAGTTCCTGCAGCGTTTTCCGCCGCCCGTCATCATCGACGAGGTGCAGTATGCCCCCGCGCTGTTCCGCCACATCAAGGCGTATGTCGACGCCCATCGCAATACCAACGGCCTGTTCCTGCTCACCGGCTCGCAGAACTACGCGCTGATGCAGGAGATTTCCGACAGCTTGGCCGGGCGCGCGGCGGTAATTCCCTTCCTCGGCCTGTCCGCCGCCGAATGGCTGGCCTCGCCGGCCGCTGCCGGCAGCACCTGGGGGCGCTTCTGGCTGCGCGGCGGCTATCCGGGCCTGTGGAACAACGACCCTGCCGTCTCGCGCGAACGCTGGTACCAGGGCTATCTGGCGACCTATCTGGAACGAGACGTGCGCAACATCCTGCGCGTCGGCAGCCTGCGCGACTTCGAACGCTTCCTGCGCGCCTGTGCCGCGCGCTGCGCGCAAACCCTCAACATGTCCGACCTCGGCCGCGACGTCGGCATCTCCGCGACCACGGCACGCGAGTGGATCGGCGCGCTGCAGGCCTCGAACCAGATCCTGCTGCTGGAGCCTTACCACCGCTCGCTGGGCAAACGCCTGGTCAAGTCGCCCAAGCTCTACTTCACCGATACCGGGCTGGCCGCCTTCCTGATGGGGCTGACCGACGACGCGCCGCCGCCCGAGCATGTTGGCGGCGCACTGTGGGAAAACCACGTGATCGGCCAGTGGCTGCGCTGGCGGCACTGGCAGCACCCGGAAGCGACGCTCTGGTACTGGCGCGATTCGGGCGGCCATGAAGTCGACCTGCTGGTGGAATGGCAGCAGCGCCTGTTCGGCATCGAGTGCAAGTACACGGAGCGGCCCGACAGCCATGACCTGCGCGGACTGCGCCGCCTGCGCGAGTTCTATGGCGACGCGACGATTCCGGGCTTCGTCGCCTGCACCACGGCGCAGCCCTTCGACATTGCCGACGGCATGACGGCCATCAGCGGCTGGACGCCGTGGACGCTGCCGGGGATGAAGCCGTGAGCGCCCTCCGCCGGGCCGTCCCAAGGTGGGCGCAGCCAAAATCCGGAGCCGCGCAGCGGCGAACCGTAGTCACCCCCTCCTCCGGGGAGGGGGTTGGGGGGAAGGCAGTTTATGCATAGTAGCCGGGAACTCTACCTGCGCCTGCTCTCCCATGTACGTCCGCACTGGAAAGGCTTCGTCCTGACGCTGGCCGCCACGGCGCTCGCCGCGGCCACCGAGCCGCTGTTCCCGGCGCTGATGAAGCCGCTGCTGGACAAGGGTTTCGGCCAGGGCGAGCAGGGCTGGCTGGCCTGGCTGCCGCTGGCCATCGTCGGCATTTTCGTGCTGCGCGGGGTGGCGGGATTTTTCGCCTCCTACGGCATGTCCTGGGTTTCCAACCGCGTCATCACCGACCTGCGCCAGCTGATGTTCGAGCGCCTGATGCGCCTGCCGGCGAGCTACTTCGATGCCCACGCCTCCTCGGTGCCGGCCACGCGCATCGCCTACGACGTCAATGGCGTCGCCGCCGCCGCGACCTCGACCCTGACGGTGCTGATCCGCGACACGCTGTCGGTGATCGGCCTGGTCGGCTGGCTGCTGTATCTGAACTGGAAGCTGACCCTGATCAGCCTGGCCGTGATCCCGCTCACCGCGCTGGTGGTGCGCGCCTTCTCCAAGCGCCTGCGCAAGCTGTCGCTCTCGGCGCAGGAAGGCATGGCGCAGATGAACGGGGTGCTGCAGGAATCCATACGCGGCCAGAAGGTGGTCAAGATCTTCGGCGGCGAGGCGCACGCCACCTCGCGTTTTTCCAGGGTCAACAACGCCCTGCGCGGCTATGCCATGCGCCAGGCCATAGCCGCCGCGGCCGTCACGCCGATTACCCAGATCTTCGCCTCGGTCGGCCTGGCCATCGTGGTCTATGTCGCCTTGCAGCAGTCGGCCAGCAACGAAACCACGATCGGCGGTTTTGTTTCCTTCATCACCGCGATGCTCCTGCTGCTGGCGCCGCTGAAGCACCTGGCCGACATCAACGCGCCGCTGCAGCGCGGGCTGGCCGCCGCGGAGAGCGTGTTCCGCATGCTCGACGAGGCGACCGAGGTGGATGCCGGCACGGTCACCCTGGGCCGCGCGCGCGGCGAGATCGGGTTCACCGCCGTCGGCCTGCGTTATGCAAGTGCCGAGCGCGAT
>JAUYSD010000090.1 GCA_030696505.1 Sulfuritalea sp.
CCTGGGCAACCTGACCAGCCGCAGCTCGGCCAATCTGATCGAGAACTTCTACTACGACAACATCAATCGCCTGGATAGTTCGACACTCAATTCCTCAGGCGTTCCGGGCACCACCAAAACCTACACCTACGACGCCCTGGGCAACCTCAAGAGCCGCTCCGACGTCTCGGTGGCGGGCGATAGCGGCTATGGGTATCCGGCCAGCGGCACCAACAGCGTGCGCCCGCATGCGGTTTCACGGGTGAATCTCATCGGCGCGGGCAACAAGTATCGGGAATATCAGTACGACGCCAACGGCAACCTGGCGAATGTGGCGCAAAAGATTCCGCAAAGCCCGCCGGAGCAGGATCTCTTGGACCTCGGGTATGGCCGGACGGTTACCTGGACCAGCTTCAACATGCCCAGCGTGATATACGACGATGCCGAGACGGACGTCCAGCTCGAATTCACCCAATACGGTCCGGAACATCAGCGGGTGACGGCGTTACTGACCAAAACCGAAAACAACGTCGCCTTGACGCGCAGCACGGTCTATCTGAATCCGGACAGCAGCGGCGGTCTATTGTTCGAGAAAGAGACCAAGTTCGACGGCGCGGTCGAGGCGCGCCACTTCCTCACGGCGGGCGGTCAGGTCGTGGCCCAGGTGATTCGTACCACCCGAACCGTTAACGGCGCCCTCGAAACCACCTGGGCAACCCGCTACCTGCATCGGGATCACCTGGGCAGCGTCACGGCGGTGACCGACGCCGCCGGCAACGTGATCGAGACCATGGCCTACGAGCCCTTTGGCAAGCGCCGCGTCGCCGCCGGGCAGAGCACCGAAGGGGCGGACGATCCGGGCAACACCCTTCGTCCGGTCACGACTGTGCGCGGCTTCACCAATCATGAGCATGTCGATGAATTGGGAATCGTCCATATGAATGGGCGCATCTACGATCCCGCCATCGGCAGGTTCTTAAGCGCCGATTCAATACTTCCGGCTCCATATGATCTTCAGAGCTACAACCGTTACTCGTACGTCCATAACAACCCGCTCGTCTACACCGATCCGGACGGACATTGCGAATTTTTTTGTGTCATGCTTTGGATAGTTGGAACGGCCGAGGTTGCGCACCAGCTGGACATCATCGATACGAGTACCACGCGGATGATTCAGGGGATGGCGATCGGCGCGGCGCTAGCACCTGTTTCTGGTGGCCTCTCGTTCGCGGGCGGCGGTTTCACGCAGGCAACTATTGCCGGCTTCGCCAGCGGATTTGTGGGCAGCAACTTCAGCATCGAAGGCGGAGTAATCGGAGGACTGACCGCCGGGGCGTTCAATCTGGTGGGCACGAACCTGACCGGAACCTTCGAGAACATCCTGGGGCACGCTGCGGTTGGCTGCGCTTCGTCGTCGCTATCTGGTGGGGATTGCGGTAGCGGGGCACTCTCAGCCGGTTTCGGGGCGGCAGCAACCCACTTCATGCCAGAATCCTTCAAGCAGAATCCGGCACTCAAAGCCGCCTACGTCACTATCGTCGGCGGAACCGCGTCAGTAGTCGGAGGTGGTAAATTCGCAAACGGGGCTCAGACAGCGGCGTTTGGGTACCTCTTCAGCCACTTGGCGTTCCATGCGGATGCCAATCTCAGTACCAACGAGGCTACGTTACAGGAGCCTGATACATCGCCGGAGCCGATGCAACTCGCAGCAAACACAACGGCTCCTGGATGTGGCACTGGCCCTATGCCGTGCTTTGATGGCGGTGGCGGTGGCGGTAGTATAGGTTTCGGATCGTCGGGCGGACCTGGAGCCGGAAAGGTATTCTCTCGCCCAGTCCAAGATTCAATTCGGGCAAGAGATGGAAACGCATGTGTATATTGTGGAATAGATACTATTCGATCATCGACACCTGCGCCGAATAGATCCAACATTGATCATATCGTTCCAAAATCGCAGGGAGGGAACAATACGCCCGCAAACGGAGCGAACGCCTGTCAAACTTGCAATCTAAAAAAGGCAGCGAAACCTCTTAACGAGTTCTTGAAGAACAGATAGCCATGAATGAAGCGCAAGTAATGAGTCATGCGACCACTGGAAAATTGGTTATCTCCTTGGAGCCGAACGCATGGCATGGATATGCGACAGAGACGGTGTGGGTTAGAGATCTAGGTGAGCACAAGTACCAGCTGCTCAATACCCCATTTTTTGCAAAGCAACTTAGCTACGAGGATATTGTTATCGCGGCAGCTACCGAACTAGGTTTGATATTTCAAGAGCGAATTTCATCCTCCGGGCACTCAACTTACCGAATCATCCCAAAAGTAGATTTGAGCACTGACGAATTCTTGGAGGCTTGGGCATCGCTTGCCGCACTCGGATGTACTTATGAAGAATTGGCACTTGATTTCAGACTTCTGGCAGTGGATGTTCCGCCAAGTGCCGATATCTATCGTGTATATGAATTTCTAGAGATTGGCGAACACTCGAATATTTGGGATTTTGAGGAAGGGCACTGCGCGCATGTCGTTAATATGTCAAAGCACTGATAGGGATCAGTGATAAGGGGTCGAGTTGAATTGGCATAGCTGTTGAAAGTTGGCGCTGGCAAAACGGCGATTCTTCGTAAATGATCCGAACTAATGGGACCAGGGTCGAATTGAATTGACATAAACTACGCAAGACCTCCTCTACGTTAACGTTGAGGCCAACGACGGCGCCGATTTCCGATTCCTCGCCGTACCACCAGCGCCGACTTTCACTACCCACTCCACGAAGCAACGAGGCTCTGCACCGCATTGAAATCCTACAAGTACCAGCCCCGCGGCTTCACCCTCCTCGAACTCCTCGTGGTGATGGTCATCATCGGCCTTCTGGCCGGCTACGTCGCCCCGCGCTACTTCGCCGAAGTCGGCAAGTCCGAAGTCAAGGTCGCCCGAGCCCAGATCGACGCTTTCGAAAAAGCCCTCGAATCATACCGCCTCGACGTCGGCCGCCTGCCGACCAGCGAGCAGAGCCTAGAAGCCCTAATGACCCAGCCGTCCGGCGTCGCCAAATGGCGCGGACCGTATCTGAAGAAATCCGTTCCCCCCGATCCCTGGGGCAAACCCTACCAGTACAAGCAGCCTGGCGAGCATGGTGACTTCGACATCGTGTCGCTCGGACGCGACGGCAAGCCCGGCGGCCAGGGGGATGACGCGGACATCGTCAACTGGTAGCCTTCTGTCCTTTTCGCAAGATACCCGATTCATTCCATGCGATTCAAGCTGAAGGCCTACCGCGATTCGGAGGGTGTGATCGAACTTGCGCTTGACGCCGCCGACCTGGTCGCCGCGCGACGTCAGGCCGAGGCGCAGGGTTACCGCGTGCTCTCGGCCGGCAGCGGCAAAGTCTCGGGCACGCCGCGCTTGTTTTCGGGCGGCGGCTTTTCGGTGCCGCTGTTCGCCCAGGAACTGCTGGCCTTGCTCGAAGCCGGCCTGGGGCTGGTCGAAACCGTGGCCTTGCTGGCGCACAAGGCGCGCCACCCCGAAGCACAGCACATTCTTCAGGATCTGCAGCGCCGCATCGGCGAAGGACGCAGCTTCTCCCAGGCGCTGGAGGCCATCCCCGCCTTTCCGCCCTTGTTCGTTGCCACGGTGCGCGCCAGCGAACGCAGCGGCCACCTGACCGACGCCCTGAATCGTTACCTGGCCTACCATCGCCAACTCAGCGCCCTGCGCGACAAGGTAGTCGCCGCCTCGATTTACCCCTTGCTGCTGGTCGGTGTCGGCGGCCTGGTGGTGCTGTTCCTGCTGGCCTACGTCGTGCCACGCTTTTCGCGCATCTACGAAGACGTCGGCCGCGCTCACCTGCCGTTGCTCTCGCGCTGGCTGATGCACTGGGGCCAGATTGCTGCCGACCATGCGCTGGCCTTGGGCGTCTGCGTCACGCTTTTCGCGGGTGGCCTGGTGTACCTGTTGCGCCGTCCCGCCACACGTGCCGCCATCGAGCGCTGGCTGTGGCGCCTGCCCGCCGTCGGCGAGCAACTGCGCATCTATCAACTGGCGCGCTTCACGCGTACCGTGGCGATGCTTTTGCGCGGCGGCATTCCGCTGGTGGCGGCGCTGGGCATGGTCGATGAGCTATTGCGTCAGCCGGGCCTGCAGGCAGGGCTGGTCCGCGCGCGGCAGGCCATCAGCGAAGGCCGCGCGGTTTCGGATTGCTTCGCCGCTCAAGGTCTGGCGACCGAAATCGGTACCCGCCTGCTGGTCGTCGGCGAGCGCAGCGGCGAACTGGGCGAAGCACTGGAGCGCATCGCTGGCTTTTACGATGACGAGATCGCGCGCAGCGTCGAATGGTTCTCGCGCCTGTTCGAGCCGGCCTTGATGCTGGGCATTGGCTTGCTGATCGGCGGCATCGTGATCCTGATGTACATGCCGATCTTCGAGCTGGCTAGCAGCATCCAATGACGACCACCGCTACACCGATCTCCGCCGTCCAACTTGCCGAGCTGAGGCGGCAGGCTGCCGCGAGTCGGCGCTCGCTATGGGAACTGCTCGAAGAGCAACTTCCGGCAACGCCGACACAGGCGGTGATCCGCCTCGGCGCGACGCTGGACTTGGCTGTTCTGGACATGGACGGCTTGTATCGCCTGCAGCCGGACATGAGCGTGCTGCCGCACAACGAAGCTGTGCGCCGCCGCTGTCTGATCGCACGCGAGGGGGAGACCGTGCTCGGGGTCTTGAGCGATCCCTTCGACCTTGCCCTGCAAAGCTGGCTGGAAACCCGGCTGGGCGGTAAGCTGGTTTGGCGTTTGGCACATCCTTCCGATTTGCAGGCCTGGTTCGCCGTAGCCGAAGAGAAGCTGCGCGCCATCGACGGCGTGCTTGACACCGTGGGCGAGGATTCTGCGCCCGCCGAGGGCGGTACCGACCTGTCCTTGAGTTCGATTGCCGACGACGAAAGCCCGGTGGTGCGCCTGGTGAACTCGACGGTGTTCGATGCCCTGCGTGCCGGCGTCAGCGACATCCACCTCGAAACCGCGGCGGGTGGCCTGGTCGTCAAGTACCGCATCGACGGCGTGTTGACCCAGGTGGCCCAGGTGGCCGGACGCGAGACCGCGGAACAGGCAGTGTCGCGCATCAAGGTAATGGCCGAACTGGATATTGCCGAAAGGCGCATTCCGCAGGATGGCCGCTTCAAGCGCTCGATCCAGGGTCGTGAGATTGACTTCCGCGTTTCGGTAATGCCCAGCCTGTTCGGCGAGGACGTGGTGATCCGCCTGCTCGACAAGCGCAACCTCAGCGAGCCCGGCCAGGGCCTGCGCCTCGACGGCCTGGGCTTCGACGCCGAGACTCTGTTGCGCATTCGCAAGTTGGCGCGTGAGCCCTACGGCATGCTGCTGGTGACCGGGCCTACCGGCAGCGGAAAGACCACCACGCTGTATGGCGCGCTGACCGAGATCAACAGCGGCCAGGACAAGATCGTCACCATCGAGGATCCGATCGAATACCAGCTCCCCGGCATCCTGCAAATCCCCGTCAATGAAAAGAAGGGCCTCACCTTCGCCCGCGGCCTGCGTTCCATCCTGCGCCACGATCCGGACAAGATCCTGGTCGGCGAAATCCGCGATCCGGAAACAGCGCAGATCGCCATCCAGTCGGCGCTGACCGGGCACTTGGTATTCACCAGCGTGCATGCCAACAATGTCTTTGACGTGCTGGGCCGCTTTTTGCACATGGGCGTCGATACCTACAGTTTTGTCTCCGCCTTGAATGGCGTGCTCGCCCAGCGCCTGATGCGCGTGGTTTGCCCGGAATGCTCGGCGCCCTATGCGCCGAGCACAGAGGAACTTGCGGACGCCAGTGTTACCGCCGAGGCGGCGCAGCGGATGCAGTTTCGCCGTGGCCGTGGTTGCGGCCATTGCCGCGGTACCGGCTACAAGGGCCGCCGCGCCATTGGCGAAGTGCTGCGCATGTCCGACGAACTGCGCGAGTTGATCGTCGAGCGCGCACCGATTCGCCGCATCAAGGAGGCCGCGCGCGCCAGCGGCACGCGCTACCTGCGCGATGCCGCGCTAGACATGCTCGCAGCGGGTAATACCACGCTGGAGGAACTCAACCGTGTCACCTTCGCCGACTAGCCGCGCAGGCCTTGGCCTGGCCATCGGGCTGTGTCCCGATGCGGTCGGCATCGTCCGTCTCGGCGGCTGGCGCCACGCACGGGTGGACGGGCATGAACTGGTAGCAGTTGGCGAGCCCGGCACCGATGGATTGGCTGCGCTGGCCGCGCTGGAAAACTGGCTGCAACAAAATCGACCCGCAGCATCAGGGCTGCGCCCTTGGTTCTCGGCCCCCGCCCATGTGGTGCTGTCCGACCGACTGGTGCGCTACGCCCGCGTCCCCTGGTCTGGCGGTGCGCTCTCCCGTCAGGAGGAGGATGAGCTGAGCGTGGCGTGTTTCGAGGAGCGCTATGGTGACATGAGCGGCTGGACGCTGCGCAATGATGTTAGCCGATACGGACAGGGCCGGCTGGCCACCGCCGTGCCGAGCGCGCTGATGGATGGGCTGCGTCGCGTTCTCAAGGCACATCGCCTGGACTGCCGCGCGGTGAGCCCGTATTTCGTTGTTTGCTGGAACCTCTGGCGGCGCGACGTCGCCCGCGCCAACGGCAAGGCCGCCGCCATGTTCGCCGTGGCCGATGCCGGGACTGCCGTGGTCGGTGTGGTCGACGCCACAGGCTGGCGCTCTCTGCGCAGTCTGCGCATGGGGACTGAGGACTTGTTGCCGACGTTGGCTCGCGAGACAGTGCTTAACGGACTGTCGGAGCCGCCGGCGACTTGGGTGCATTGCCCGCAGCCCGGCGAATTCGGCACACCGAGCGGCAATTTCAAAATCTTGTCGACGCCGAACAGTTTGCCGGCGCCGGTGGCGATGGCCATGAGCGGGATCGGCCGGTGAAGCACATCGTCATCGATTTCTCGGCGCGCCCTTCGGCCGCTGTCCGTTTCGGACGATGGGCTTCTGTCCTTGTCCTCGTCGCGGGGTTGGTGGTTTCCGGCCTGTGGGTCCAGCGCTATGTCGAACTGCGTCGCGATATGGCGGAATGGCGCGACACCTTGCAGCGCGTCGACCGACGGCGAACCGGAGATGCGCAGCGCTCGCCGGCCGAAAGCGCGCAGCGCCTGAAGGCGGAGCTGCTGCGCGCCAACCGGGTGATCGAGGCGCTGTCCACGCCT
>JAUYSD010000099.1 GCA_030696505.1 Sulfuritalea sp.
GGTCGACGGCAAGGGCCTGTCCTACTACCCCCATCCCTGGCTGATGCCGGATTTCTGGCAGTTCCACACGGTCTCGATTGGCCTCGGCCCCATGCAGGCGATCTACCAGGCTCTCTACAAGAAATACATGCAGCATCGCGAGATGATCCCCACCGACAACCGCAAGGTGAGTGCTTTCATGGGCGACGGCGAGATGGACGAGCCGGAGTCGATGGGCGCCATCGGCATGGCCGGGCGCGAACGCCTGGACAACCTGATTTTCGTCATCAACTGCAACCTGCAGCGCCTCGACGGCCCGGTGCGCGGCAACGGCAAGATCATCCAGGAACTGGAATCGGATTTCCGCGGCGCTGGCTGGAACGTGATCAAGGTGATCTGGGGCAGCTACTGGGATCCGCTGCTGGCGCAGGACAAGACCGGCCTGCTGCAGAAGCGCATGATGGAATGCGTCGATGGCGATTACCAGACCTTCAAGTCGAAGGACGGCGCCTATGTGCGCGAGCACTTCTTCGGCAAGTACCCGGAACTGTTGAAGCTGGTATCGACCTGGTCCGACGACGACATCTGGCGCCTCAATCGCGGCGGCCACGATCCGCACAAGGTCTACGCCGCCTATGCCGCAGCCGTGGCGCACACCGGCCAGCCGACCGTGATCCTGGCCAAGACCATCAAGGGCTACGGCATGGGTGAGGCCGGCGAAGCGCAGAACATCACCCACCAGCAGAAGAAAATGGGCACCACCTCGGTCAAGGCCTTCCGCGACCGTTTCAAGCTGCCGGTGAAGGATGCGGACCTGGAAAAACTGCCCTACCTGACCTTCCCCGAGGGTTCGAAGGAACTCAATTACATGCGCGAGCGGCGCATGGCGCTGGGCGGCTATTCGCCCGCGCGCCGACGCAAGGCCGAGGCGCTGCCGGTGCCGCCGCTGTCGGCCTTCGACGCGCTGCTCAAGGCCGGCGGCGAGGGACGCCAGTTCTCCACCACGATGTCCTTCGTGCGCGGCCTCAACGTCATGCTCAAGGACAAGATCATCGGCAAGCGGGTGGTGCCGATCGTGGTCGACGAGTCGCGCACCTTCGGCATGGAAGGCCTGTTCCGCCAGATCGGCATCTGGAACCAGGACGGCCAGAACTACGTGCCGCAGGACGCCGACCAGATGATGTTCTACAAGGAAAAGAAGGACGGCCAGATCCTCCAGGAAGGCATTAACGAAGCCGGCGCAATGGCCGACTGGATCGCCGCCGGCACCAGCTATTCGACGCACGGCGTGCAGATGATTCCGGTCTATGTCTGCTATTCGATGTTCGGCATGCAGCGCACCATGGACCTGGTCTGGGCCGCCGGCGACCAGCGCGCGCGCGGGTTCCTGATCGGCGGCACGGCCGGGCGCACCACGCTGAACGGCGAGGGCCTGCAGCACGAGGACGGCCATTCGCAGGTTCTTGCCGGCACCGTGCCGAACTGCGTTGCCTACGATCCGAGCTTCGCCTACGAGGTCGCGGTCATTATGCAGGACGGCCTGCGCCGCATGGTGACGGAGCAGGAAGACGTGTTCTATTACCTGACGGTGATGAACGAGAACTACGAGCACCCGGCAATGCCGGCCAATGTCGCGCCGGACATCATCAAGGGCATGTACCAGTTCCGCAAGGGCGCTGCCAGTAACGGTGCGCGCGTGCAACTGCTGGGTTCGGGCACCATCTTCATGGAAGCCATCGCCGCCGCCGACCTGCTGAAGAAGGACTGGGGCGTCGAGGCCGACCTATGGTCCTGCCCCAGCTTCAACGAACTGGCGCGCGACGGCAACGACTGCGCGCGCTGGAACCTGCTGCATCCGACCGAGAAGCCGCGCGTGCCGCACGTCGCCGCCTGCCTGGCGGAGACGCGCGGGCCGATCGTCGCCGCCACCGACTACATCCGCGTCTTCGCCGAGCAGATCCGCGCCCTGGTGCCGCGCCATTACACGGTGCTGGGCACCGACGGCTTCGGCCGCTCGGACACGCGCGAAAAGCTGCGTCACTTCTTTGAAGTCGATCGCTACTGGATCACCGTTGCGGCGCTTTCCGCACTCGCGGAAGATGGCCAGGTGAAGAAGGAGAAAGTGGCCGAGGCGATCAAGCAATATGGCCTCGATCCGAACAAGCCCAACCCGGTGAAGGTGTAAGCCATGGCCCAGATTGTGGAAGTGAAAGTTCCCGATATCGGCGACTTCAAGGATGTGCCGGTGATCGAAACCCTGGTCAAGGTCGGCGACACGGTCAAGGCCGAGGATTCGCTGGTGACCCTGGAATCCGACAAGGCGACCATGGACGTGCCCTCGCCGGTTTCCGGCGTCATCACCGAACTCCGGCTGAAAATCGGCGACAGGGTGGCGGAAGGTACGCTGGTGGCGTTGATCGAAGTCGCCGCGGCGGGCGACAAAGTTGATGTTGGCGCCACGGCGCCGGCAGCCGCGGCAGCGCCAGTTTCTGCGCCGGTTGCCGCACCGGTTGCCGCGCCCGCGGTAGCGCCGCCTGCCGCGGCCGGCCGAACGTCCGTGGTCGAAGTCAAGGTGCCCGACATCGGCGATTTCAAGGAAGTGCCGATCATCGAACTGCTGGTCAAGGTCGGCGACTCGGTCAAGGCCGAGGATTCGCTGATGACGCTCGAATCGGACAAGGCGACCATGGACATCCCCTCGCCGGTTTCCGGCGTCGTCAGCGAGCTGAAGGTCAAGGTCGGCGACAAGGTCGCCGAAGGCGTGTTGCTGGCACTGGTAACAGTTGGCGCTGACGCGACGGCGGTCGCTGCGACAGTGGCACCGACGGCGGCGCAGACCGCGGCCGCGGTGGCCGTCGCGGTGCCCGCGAGTCCGGCGGCGGTTCCCGCAGGCACGTCCGCCGCCGTCGGCGCCGATTACAGGCCCGGCGACGCCGACCTGATCGCCGCACCTCCCCGTGTCGTCATGCCTTCGCCGGTGGACCGGCTGTCCGGCCATGCGGCCCATGCCAGCCCCTCGGTGCGCCGCTTCGCGCGCGAATTGGGCGTCGACATCGGCAAGGTGCCGGGCAGCGGCCCCAAGGGACG
>JAUYSD010000200.1 GCA_030696505.1 Sulfuritalea sp.
TCTGGCGCTGCTGGAATGGGCGGCCAGCCTCAAGCTCTACGCCTATTCCTGTCTCGGCCTGGCGCTGTTTTTCCCCTGGGGCATCGCGCCGGGCGACAGCTTCCTGGCGCTGGTCGCGGCGATACCGCTGCTGCTGTTCAAGCTGAGCATCGGTGGCTTCCTGCTCGCCGTGATCGAGACCATCAGCGCCAAGATGCGCATCTTCCGCGCCCCCGAGTTTCTCGGTACCGCCTTCATGCTGGCGGTGCTCGGCCTGCTGGTGCGCCTGCTGCTGGAGAGCAAGGTATGAGTTCCGCCATTCCCTTCTCCGCGCAGCTGATCAATCTCTTCGCCGCGGTGATCCTGCTGCTGGCCTTCGCCATGCTGGCGCAGCGGCGAATTCTGGCGCTGGTCAACCTGTTCGCCCTGCAGGGGCTGACCCTGTGCCTGGCGACCCTGGTGGCGGCGGTGACCACCAGCCAGGTGCACTTGTATTACTCTGCCGGCCTGACCTTCATGCTCAAGGTGCTGCTGCTGCCCTGGATCCTGCACCGGCTGGTGCGCAAGCTCAACGTCAAGAGCGAAGTCGAGGCGCTGATCAACATCCCGACCACCATGCTGGTGGGAATCGTGCTGGTCATGGTCGCCTTCAACGTCGCCCTGCCGATCTCCGAGCTGTCCCATACCATCACGCGCGGCACGTTGGGCATCGCGCTGGCGGTGGTGATGCTGGCCTTCCTGATGATGATCACGCGGCAGAAAGCCATCACCCAGGTGGTCGGTTTCCTGTCGATGGAAAACGGCCTGTTCCTCGCCGCCACCAGCGCCACCTACGGCATGCCGATGGTGGTCGAGCTCGGCATCGCGCTCGACGTGCTGGTCGGCGTGATCATTCTCGGCGTGTTCTTCTTCCAGATCCGCGACCAGTTCGACAGCCTCGACATCCGCAACATGGAACAGCTGAAGGACAACTGACGCTCATGGATTTCTTCATTTTGATGCTCGCCATACCCCTCGTCAGCGGCGCGCTGCTGACCGTGGTCGGCGAACGCGAGTGGGCGCCCAATCTCAACATCATCGCCAGCCTCGGCACCTTTGCCGCGGCGGCCGGCCTGACCGTCGAGATCATCGCCAACGGTCCGCGCTTCGCCTTCGGCGAGCAGTTCTTCATCGATTCGCTGAATGTGTTCTTCGTCGCGCTGACCGCCTTCGTCGGCCTGACCACCAGCATCTTCTCCGGCCCCTACATGAAGAACGAGCGCGAGCACGGCAAGCTCAGCGCGCCGCGCTTGCGGCTTTACAAGAGCATGTACCAGCTTTTCATGTTCACCATGCTGGCGGCGCTGACCACCAACAATCTCGGCATCCTCTGGGTCGCGATGGAAGCGGCGACGCTGACCACGGTGCTGCTGGTGTCGCTCTACCGGACGCCGGCCAGCCTGGAGGCGGCCTGGAAATACTTCATCCTCTGCGGCGTCGGCATCGCCCAGGCGCTGTTCGGCACCATCCTGCTCTACTTCGCCGCCGAGCGCGTGCTGGGCGAGAGCGGCAACGCGCTCCTGTGGACCCACCTGATCGACGTCAAGGGCCAGCTCGAGCCGACCATCATGGCGCTGTCCTTCATCTTCCTGCTGGTCGGCTACGGCACCAAGGTCGGCCTCGCGCCCCTGCACAACTGGCTGCCCGATGCCCATGCCGAGGGCCCGACGCCGGTTTCGGCGGTGCTCTCGGGCCTGCTGCTGAACGTCGCGCTCTACGCCATCCTGCGCTGCAAGGTACTGGCCGACGGCGCCATTCCAGGAGATTTCGCCGGCAACCTGATGATGGGCTTCGGCCTGTTCACGCTTCTCGTCGCGGCCTTCTTCCTGTCGCGCCAGAAGGATGTCAAGCGCATGTTCGCGTATTCCTCGATCGAGCACATGGGTCTCATCACCTTCGCTTTCGGCATGGGCGGCCCGGTGGCCAATTTTGCCGGCCTGCTGCACATGACCATGCATTCGCTGACCAAGTCCGCCATCTTCTTTGCCGTCGGCCACGCCACGCAGAAGACCGGCACCCAGCTGATGGAGAACATCCGCGGCCTGATCAAGATCAATCCGCTGATCGGCTGGGGGCTGATGCTGGGTACGCTGGCCATCCTCGGCATGCCGCCCTTCGGCGTCTTTGCCAGCGAGTTCATGATCCTCACCCATGCCATGAAATACCACCCATGGGCGACGCCGATCCTGCTGCTGGGCCTCGGCGTGGCCTTCGCCGCGATCTTCGGCAAGGTCCAGCCCATGGTCTTCGGCGAGACCGAGGCCAAGCGCCTGCCGCATGCGCCGGCCATCACGCCGGTGTTCCTCCACCTGGGTATCGTGCTGATGCTCGGGCTCTACATTCCTCCCTATCTGACGCGCTGGTTCCACGAAGCCTCGCGCATGCTGGGATAGGTTTTGTTCCGACCATGATCTTCCACGCCGAACCCATCGAATTCGTCCGCCAGCCAGGGCTGGGTGCTCCGGTGTGGCGCGGTCGTGCCGCGGACGGCGAGGACATGCTGCGCTTCGCGATTTCCGTGCATCGCCACCAGGGCCGCCTGGCCGCGCTGTGGGGCGAGGATAGGCGGCAGCAGGGCGCCGGTTATCGCCTGCATTGCGTGTTCGCCCTCGACGAGGGCTGGCCTTGGCTCAGCCTCGACCTCGCGGCCGAAGGCGACCGATGCCCGGTCTATCCCGACCTGTCGGGCATCTTCCCCGCCGCGAATCGCATGCAGCGCGCCACCCGCGACCTGGTCGGCATCGCCAGCGACGGCAGCGACCAGCGGCCCTGGCTGCGTCATGGCGCCTGGCCGGCGGACTGGTATCCGCTGCGTCACGATGCCGTGCATGAGGTGGGGATGGGTGCCGGCTTCGCCAATTTCCCCAGCGACTACGAGTTCGTCAAGGTCGGCGGCGAGGGCGCCCACGAAATTCCGGTGGGTCCGATTCATGCCGGCATCATCGAGCCGGGCCACTTCCGCTTTTCCGTGGTCGGCGAGCGCGTGCTGCGCCTGGAACAGCGCCTGGGTTACCAGCACAAGGGCGTCGAGAAGCTGCTGATCGGCGCCGACCTCGCGCATGGCGCGCGCCTGGTCGGCCGCGTTTCCGGCGATTCCACCTGCGCCTACGCCTGGGCCTATGCTGATGCGGTGGAGGCCGCGTGCCGGGTCGAGCCGCCGCCGCGCGCACTGCACCTGCGTGCGCTGATGCTCGAGCGCGAGCGCGTCGCCAATCACCTGGGCGACCTCGGTGCGCTGGGCAACGATGCCGCCTTCGCCTTCGGCCTGACCCAGTTCATGCGCCTCAAGGAAGACTGGCTGCGCCTGAACCAGCAGCTGTTCGGCCACCGCTTCATGATGGATCGCATCGTGCCGGGCGGCGTCGTCATGGATGTCGACGCCACGGCGCTCGCCGCGATGATCGAGCAGTGCGGGGTGGTCCGCGACGAGGTCAGGAAGCTGCGCGCGCTCTACGACGCGCATGCCGGGCTGCAGGATCGCTTCGCCACCACCGGCGCGATCGACACCGCCCTGGCACGTGAGCTGTCGTTGTCCGGCATGGCCGCCCGTGCCAGCGGCATCCTGCTCGACGGCCGCGCGCACCGCCAGGGCTACACGCCGCCGGCGCCTTATGCCCAGCTCGGCGTGCGGCCGGTCACCGACGAGCGCGGCGACGTCGCCGCGCGCGTCGCCGTGCGCTTCGACGAGATATATGAATCGCTGCGCCTGCTGCGCGAAATCGCGCTCGGCCTGCCGGGCGGCGAGATCCGGGTCGAAGTCGCTCCGCTGGGCGATGCCAGCGGCCTCGGAGCGATCGAGGGCTGGCGCGGCGAGGTACTGGTCGGCGTCCAGTTCGCCGCCGACGGCAGGCTGGCCCGGGTGCATCCGCACGATCCGTCATGGCAGGCCTGGCCGGCGCTGGAGCACGCGGTGATGAAGGACATCGTCCCCGACTTCCCGCTGATCAACAAGTCCTTCAATCTGTCTTATTCGGGAGCCGACCTGTGATCCCACTCCTGCGTCACATCTTCCGCACCGGCATCCTGACCGAGCCGATGCCCGAAGCCGAGGGCGGACCGCAGCGCGAGATCGACCGGCTGCACGACGAAATCCTCAAGGTGCTGGGCCGGGCCCTGACCATCCGCGAGGTCGACGCCGGCTCCTGCAACGGCTGCGAGCTGGAGATCCATGCACTCAACAATCCCTATTACAACCTCGAAGGCCGCGGCATCAAGTTCGTCGCCAGTCCGCGCCATGCCGACATGCTGCTGGTGACCGGCCCGGTGACGCGCAACATGGAGAACGCGCTGCGCATCGCCTACGATTGCACGCCCGATCCCAAGCTGGTCGTCGCGGTGGGCGACTGCGGCTGCAACGGCGGGGTGTTCGGCGAGAGCTACGCGAGTTGCGGCGCGGTGGACAACGTGGTCGGCGTCGATCTGCGCATCCCCGGCTGTCCGCCGACGCCGCTGGCACTGATGCAGGGCATCCTGGCGGCGATACGCACCGCGAAGTAGCCGCGCAAGAGTTGGCGCTGGTACTACGGCGATGTATCGAGCAGCGCTGACCGGTCCAGCGCCTTCACATCGCTGACTCCGCACAGCGCCAGGGCCACGGCCATTTCGCTGCGCATCACCGACAGCATGTGGGCGACGCCGGCCTCGCCGCGCGCGGCGACCGCATAGCCCCAGGCGCGGCCGAGCATGCAGGCCCTGGCGCCCAGCGCCAGCGCCTTGACCACGTCGAGTCCGCTCCTGACGCCGCCGTCGAGCAACACTTCGAGCTTGTCGCCCACCGCATCGACGATGCGCGGCAAGGCATCGGCGCTCGCTGCGACGCTGTCCAGCTGGCGTCCGCCGTGGTTGGAGACGACGATGCCGTCGGCGCCGGCGGACGCCGCCAGGCGCGCATCGTCCACGTCGAGGATGCCCTTGAGCAGGATCTTGCCCGGCCAGTTTTCCCGCACCCAGTCCAGATCGGCCCAGGTGATGCGCGGGTCGAACTGGCTATCGACCCAGGCCTTGAACTCGGGCAGGCTGTGCGCATCGGGCACCGCCATGGTCAGGTTGCCGAACATCAGCGGCTTGCCGCGGATGGCGACGTCGAGCAGCCAGCGCGGATGCGATGCCAGGTCCCAGGCCTTGGCCATTTTGCCGCCAGGCGACAGGCCGCCGCCCATGCCGTTGCGGATGTCGCGGTAGCGCGCACCCATCACCGCGAGGTCGACGGTCAGCACCAGCACCGGGCAGCCGGCCGTCTGCGCCCGCGCCATCAGCTCCCTGGCATAGCCGCGGTCGCGCATGACATAGAGCTGGTACCAGAAAGGCGCCGCGGTGGCGGCACGCACCTCCTCGATCGAGCAGATGGATACCGTCGATTCGCAGAAGGGCACGCCGGCGCCCTCGGCGGCACGGGCCGCCTGCACCTCGGCACGGCGCGCCATGACGCCGGCCAGACCGAGCGGGGCAAGCACCAGCGGCAGCGCCAGATCCTGGCCCAGCACGCGCGTGGCAAAGTTCAGCTGCGAGACGTCGCGCATCACGCGCTGGCGCAGGCGCAGGCGCCGGAAGGCCTGCTGGTTCTCCTGCGCGGTGATCTCCTCGTAGGCGGCGCCGTCGAGGTAGTCGAACAGGTGGCGCGGCAACCGGCGGCGCGCCAGTTCGCGGTAGTCGCTTGCCGTGGCCGGGGCCAGGCCGAGTCCGCAGGTTTCGTTGTCGTTCACTCTCACCTCCAGAATCCTTGATTCACCTTGCCGGCAAGCCGGTTGGCGCCCCGCAGCCTAGCGTTCCCTGGCCAGGGCCGAGGCACAGTTTTGTTCGTGGGCCTGCCTTGCATCCTCGACCATGGCATCCGAAAAGAACTGGTAAGTGCTCTTGCCCAGTTGCTTGGCGTGGTACATCGCCAGGTCGGCGTTGCGCAGCGCGCTATCGATATCCGTCGCGGACTGCGGAATCATGCAAATGCCGATGCTGAATCCGATCTGCGCCGGGGCGCCGCCGGTGGCGAAGGGTTCGCCGGCAATTCGCACCAGGCTTGCCGCCACGCGTCCGGCATCGTCGGTGATCGCGGTATCGCTCAGAATCACCGCAAACTCGTCGCCGCCGATGCGCGCGACGATGTCGGCGCCGCGCAGCGTCCTTTCCAGCCGCACACCGACGGCTTTCAGCACCGCATCGCCGACCTGGTGGCCGAACTGGTCATTGACCGTCTTGAAACCGTCGACATCGATGTAAAGCAGGGCCGAACCGCCGCCGTTGCGCGCGTGACGCTGCAGCGCCTGGGCCAGGCTCAGCTCGAAGGCATGGCGATTGGGCAGCCCGGTGACCCGGTCGTACAGAGCCATGCGCTCGATTTCATTTTCCGCCGCGATCATCTGCATGCGCATCTTGCGGCTGGCATAGGTTCCGAGCAGTGCGGAAGCCGTAAGGATCAGCAGCATGCTGCCGAAAACCCGGCCGAGTTCGCCATACAGGTCGCGCAGCGAGGCACGCAAGGCAATGCTGCCGACGATGCGTCCTTCCAGTTGCACGGGAAGTGTCAGCCGCAGATCGACGAACGACAACACATGCCCTGCGGACGGGGCCTCTTCGCCGAGCTGGCGCTGCGCTTCCGGGCGCTGGAAACGTGCCATCAGGCTGCCGTTGGCGCGATAGACGGCAGCCTCGATGATGATCGGTGACGCATCGGCGGTGCCGATGATTTCAGTGGCGGTGCGACTGTCCTCGAATACGATGGCCGCCGTGAGATTGGCGCCCAGCAGGCGTGCCTGCATGGTCAGGTTGTTCTGCAGGTGCTCGCGCAGGCTGTGCGCGTGGTAGCCAAGCAGCATCAGCAAGGCCATCAGCAGGGCGCTGCCGGTCGACACCAGACTGAGCCGCCAGTAGTTGAGCAGGCGCGTATGGGTCATGCGCTCACTCGATCAAGGTGCGTGCAAGTTTCAGGATCTTGGAACTGGGCGCGAGGCCGCTTCTTTTCATCGCGCCGTAGTTGATGTCGAAGGTCACGCGTCCGCCATCGGTATGCAGGCCGATCATGGCGCCGCGGTCGACGGCGTTGCTTCCCTCGGCGATCACCAGCAATGCGCGGGTGCGGGCCAGTGCGCCGAGTCGCGCGAGGAGGCCGGCACTGCCGGCTTCCACCATCACCGCGGCGCAGCGGTCGAGTTCCTCGGGCGTGGTTCCGATGCGACGGATATCGAGCGTCTGCCCCAGTACCTTTTTTCCTTCATGGCGACGCAGCGCCATGGTCAGCGCGCCTTCGTCCAGCACGCAGAAGTGGAAGCCGGCCGCCTGCGTCGCCTGCGGCGGCCATTGCACAAACAGCAGCAGGTTGTAGATTACCGCCGCCTTGACCTCGTTTTCGTCGGCCCGTTCAGCGGCCCACGCGGCATGGCAGGGCAAGGCCAGCAGCAATGCCGGCAGGATCATCCGGCACAGCCGTCGCCACATCAGATCTCCAGTTCCCAGCGCAGGCGCCACTGTCGCCCGTCGCGTTCGAGGCTATCTATCGGTGCGACTTCGGGGCCGAGAGGATCTCGATAACGCGTGTCCCCCAGGTTGTAGATGCCGAGGCTCCATTGCCCATGGCGGCGCTGTTGCGCCTGGCGCAGCACCAGATTGCCGGTGACATAGCCGGCGACGCTGCCCTGCAGGCTGCGGCGCGGGCCGACCGCCTGCAGGTTGATGCCCAGCGTCGCGCCGAGCGCGGTGAGCGGTCCGTCGACCAGCAGCTTGCCCAGGCGCCGCGGCGAATTGACTGCTTCGCCGCCGGGCTGGGTGATCGACTGCCAGGCCAGGCTGCCGCGCACGCGCCAGCCGCCTTCGAGCAGGGTTTCGAAATCGGTTTCCCAGCCGCGCGCCGAGAGTTGGTCGCGATTGCGGAACACCAGCAGGCCGTCCGCTGGGTCGGTTTCCTGGTCGATCAGGTCGCGCAGGACGTTTTGATAGTGACCGACGCCAAGGCGTAGTCTCGGCGTCGGTGTGTAATCGAGCGCCAGTTCGCGGGTACGGATGCGCTCCGGCTTCAGGTCGGGATTGCCCTTTTGCGTGGCGCCGCTGTCGCCGTAGTGGCGTTCGTAATCGTTGGGAGCGCGGAAGGCGCGGCCGCCCATCAGCTTGACGGTGATATCGTCGCGCGGATGCCAGATCAGGGCGGCGCGCGGCGAGGCGATCGAGCGCGCGGTATTTTGACTATCGACGCGCAGGCCCAGGTTGGCCAGCCAGCCGGGCGCGATGCGCCATTCGTCCTGCACGAACAGGCCGGCGGTGCGGCCCCGGTGGCGGTCGTCGATATAGTCGATGCGGGGGTCAAGGTCGAAATTGCGCTGCTCCAGCCGCACATAGCTGCGCGCTTCGATGCCGGCGAGCAGGCGGTGATTGCGCCAGCCGGTCCAGGTCAGTTGCCATTCGCCGCTCCACCAGTCGGCGCGCGCTTCGTCGCGGTTGGTGGCGGGGAAGGGGTATTCGCCGTCGAACGCATAGCGGCCGAAATGCACGCGCAGTTGCTGGTCCAGCGCGTCGGCCAGGGTCGAGGCATGGGCCAGGTCGACGTGATATTGAGTCTCCTGCACGAAGTTGCCCGGGGCATCGAACACGGTGCCGTAATAGGCGGTGGGCACATCCTTCCGACGCCGCGAAAACGTCGCGCTGCCGCGCCAGTTTTCCCAGCTGCCCTTGAACATGGCCTTGAGGTAGCGCTCGCCGTCGAGCTGGTGCGCAACGCCGTCGCCGACCCCGGGCGCATCGTACTCGGCGAAATACAGATCGTCGCCGTCGCGCCGGTAGGTGCTGACGCCGGCCACCCAGTCGAGGCCGGCGGCGCTGCGCCCGCCCGAGAGCAGGCTGGCGCGACGGCCGCGGCCGTCGCTGGCATCGAGCGACACGCGGCTGCCGTTGAGGTCGGCGCCGGTCCACAGCACGGCATTGACGATGCCGAACAGGGCATTGCCGCCATAGCTGGCGGACGAGGGGCCGGGCACGAATTCGAGGCGCTTGATCCAGTCGATGTCGACCGGCGCTTCATTGCCGATCATCGCCTGGTCGTAGATCGGATCGTTGCTGCGTGCGCCATCCACCAGCAGCAGGATGCGCGAGTTGTAGTCGCCGGGCCGGCTGAAACCGCGCACGCCAAGGTAAGTGTAGCCGCGGTCGTGGCTGGTGTAGACCCCGCGCGCCGATTGCAGCGCCTCGCCGATATCGCGGAAGCCGAAGCGGCGTATGTCCTCGGCGGGAACTACCGTGGCGGTGGCGGGCGCTTCCGCCAGCGGTTGCGCATAACGCGAGGCGCCCTGCACTTCGACCCCCAGCAGATCCTCCAGCTTCATGCCGGAGACATCATCCGCCGCAAGCAGCGCCGCCGGCACCCCGCACGCCGCGATGAGCCCCACCGAAAGTATCAGCCTGAATTGCATGCGCGTGGTCCGAACGATCGCTTCCCTAGGACACGGATATTACGCTCATTCGCACAATATGCAGAGCGGTTCAGCGCCCGCGCAGCGGCAGTGCGGGCGCCGCTTCATAACGGATCACCACCTCCAGTGTGCTTGCCACGGCCTGCGATCCGGCCTGCGCCGGGGTCAGGCGCGCTTGTGCGAAACGGTGCACCAGGGCATTGAGCAACTCCGTCGGCACCGGGTCGCTTTTGACCACCATGACGCGGTCAACCGTGCCCAGTGCGCTGACATGGAGACGCAGGGTCAGGCTGCCGGAAAATGGCACCGCTATCTCCTCCAGGTCCGCAAGGTCCGGTGTGACCAGAAAACGCGCTTTGCGCGTCAGATTGCCGGCGGCATCGGTGGTCGCCGTGGCAGTTGCCGTCGTCGGGGGCGGTGCGGCGGCGGTCGCCGCCGGCGGCGGCGATGCGGGGGCGGGTTCTGCGACCGCAGGCACCGGGGTTTCGGTGGCTTCCTTGCTTGCCAGGACCACGGTCAGCGTGACCGCCTTCGCACTGCGCGCCAGGTGACCGGTGGCCTCGGCGGACAGCAACCAACCGAGGCCGAGGTGCAGTGCCAGCGAGATGGCCAGGGGCCAGGCCAGAGGCGACGAGTTCAATCGAAAAGCCTGTGTTCGATGGCGTAGCGGATCAGGTCGGCGTTGTTGCCGATGCCGAGTTTTTCCATCAGGTGGGTCTTGTGGGTGGTGACGGTCTTCGGGCTGAGATGCAGCAGTTCGGCGATCTGGTTCAGCATCACGCCCTGGGCGATCAGGCGCAGCACTTCCCATTCGCGCGGGCTCAGGCTCTGGTGCGCGGCGCCACCGGCGTGGGCCGCGGTATCGAAAGCCAGCGAGGCAGCGACCGAGGGGTCGATGAAGCGCTCGCCGGCGCCGACCCGGCTCACGGCGGTGAACAGCGTATCCGGACTCGATCCCTTGGTGATATAGCCGGAAGCGCCGGCCTGCAGGGCACGCCGCACCGTTCCCGGTTCGTCGTGCATGCTCAGCACCAGGATCGGCAGCGCGGGTTGCGCCTTGCGGACCTGCTCGATCAGGCTGGTGCCGGAGGCTCCCGGCATGGTCAGGTCCATGACGATCAGGTCGGCGCCGCCGGCGTTTGCCGCCGCCAACGCTTCCGCCGCATTGGTGGCTTCCTGCACCACTTCGATGCCAGCGAAGGAATGCAGCATCTGCCTGAGGCCGACGCGGAACAGCGTGTGGTCGTCGGCGATGATGATCCTGATCATGGTGGGTTGGTGCTCCTGTCCGCGTGATCGGTCCTGAGTGGAACCTGCGGCAGCGTGACGACGAGCCGCGTGCCGCTGCCGGGGCCGCTGTCGATTTCCAGCGTACCGCCGAGCGCTGTGACGCGCTCGGATATGCCGAGCAAGCCGAAGTGCGCGGCATGGTCGACGCCAGGTACATCGAAGCCCTTGCCGTCGTCTTCCAGCAACAGGCGCATTTCACCCCGATCATGGCTTAGCGTGATGTCGACGTTCTGCGCGCCAGCGTGGCGGACGATGTTGGAAAGCGATTCCTGCACGATGCGGAACAGCGCAATTGCATAATCGTCGTCGAGGCGGTCGGCCGCCTGGGTGAACGAAATGCCGTAACGGATGCCGGCCGCCCCGAGCATGCGCGCCGCCACCCATTCCACCGCCGCCGTGAGGCCGAGGTTGAGCGCCGCCGGGCGCAGGTCGGAGGCGATCGCCTTCACGCTGCGGTAGGCTTCGGCGATCATCGTCTCGATGTTGCGCGCGGCCTCGCGTGCCGCCGCCGAATCGGCCGGCAGGCTGCGTTCGAGCAATTGCAGATGCATGCGCGCGGTGGTCAGCACCTGGCCCAGTTCGTCGTGGAACTCGCGCGCCAGGCGTGCGCGCTCCTGCTCGATGCGTGTTTCACGATGGCTGGCCAGTTGCCGCAATTCCTGGCGCGAACGCTCGAGATCCTGCTGAGTCTGCTTGAGCGCTGTCACGTCGAGAATCACGCCGTGCACTGCGCGCCTGCCGTCTGCCGCGAACTCCGTCGTGGTGCGGATCTGCAACCAGCGCGGGCTGTCGCCGGCGAGCAGACTGCGCCCGATCCATTCGAACTCGTGCGCCGCAGTCGCCGCCTGGCGCCAGACCAGGCCGGCAACATCGTCGGGATGGATGCCGGCAAAAAATACCTGCGGATCGGCCAGCATTTCTGCCGCAGTACCCGGCAGCAAACGCACCACGCCGTCGCTGATGGAGCTGAATCCGGGGGTCGGAACGGCTACGTATTCGAACAAGGCCACCGGCAGTTGGCTCGACAGCTGGCGCAGCCGGCCCTCCGAGGCGCGCAAGGCCAACTCGGCCTGGCGACGACGCGTCGTCAGCCCCTGACGCCGGCGCCACGACCAGAAGGCGAAGGCCATCATTACCGCCAGGGTGATGCCGATCAGCATCATCGCGGAAAGCGTCAGCTGCCGCGACGATGCGACGGTAATGGCCTCAGCGGAATGAGCAAGTGACACTTCGGGGAAACTCCAGAAACGGGGTCAGCGGGGATCAACTTGGGCTGGAAGTTAGCGCTGGTCCATCAGCAGGCCGGAGCGGGTGCCACGTGTTGGCGACCGAGCGGGCGGCGCAGCGAACAGTCCAGCGCGTGCCGCGCCGATGGTATCGCGAAAAAGCTCAATAGGCACTCTGTTTGCGCAGGCAAGACCAATGACGGTGCGTCAGCAACGCTGGCTCGATCGGACGCGCATTTCGACGGCATGCCGTCTAGTCAGCGTCAACTCTTGTCAGTCGATGACAGTTGGGATCGACCGCATCAGGAAACCCGGACAAGAATCAGGAAATCCCTATGGATGACCGCGGGGCGGGGCCGTAGAGTCGGCTAGGAGATTTCGCAAAATCCGCCAGTCAACATACTCGCAAAGGCAATACAAAATCATGCGAATTCGCAAGAATCATGGCTTCACGCTGGTCGAATTAGTGATCGTAGTCGCGATTATCGGGATACTGATGGCGATCGCGCTGCCGCAGTACGATGAGTACGTATTGAAAGGAAAGTTGTCCGAAGGCATGTCGCTCCTCTCCGAGTTGCAGGTCAGGCAGGAGCAATATTATCAGGACAATCGAACCTATCTGAATGGCATGACGCCGCGTGCAGCGGGACAGCATTTCACTGCCACAAGTTGCGCCACCGCAAACAGCGGTCAAACCTATGTCTGCACGGCCAATGCTCCGGCTATCAACTACACGTATACGGTTACCCAGGCTGGGGCGAAGGCCACCGTGAAGCCGGATGCGTCCAGCGCTGCCTGCTGGTTGAAAGGCAGTTCCGGGAGTTGCTGATGCGTTGCCGTGGATTCAGCCTGATGGAGATTATGCTCGTGCTGGTTATCGCCGGGATCATGCTTGCCATCGCGGTACCTTCGTTTCAGGAAACCATGGTCAGCGGCAGGATTCGCGGCGTTGCCGAATCGATTCAGTTCGGGTTGATTCAGGCGCGTTCGGAGGCGATAAGCCGCAATGCGCCGATGCGCTTTCAGCTGGTCAGCACGCTGGATGCCGGCTGTACTGCCAGCGCCGCCTCGCGTCTTTGGGTGGTCACGCAACATACGGGCCTCACAACACCGGCCAATACACGTGGCGTGCCGGCAGGTCGGTGCGCGATGAATGCCTATGTGCCGCCTGATCAGGAAGAGCCTTGTCCGACCACGCCGGCGTATTCGGGGAACGCCGCAAATTGCTTGGCCGACCCCTTCATTGCCTACAAGAGCACCCTCGACAGCGAACCTCAGGTAGTTGTCACGGCCAATCCATCAATGGGAACTCCGGCAGGATTTGTGGTTACCTTCGGCCCCTTGGGGCAATTGCTTACCAACCTCGAAGGGGCGGTGCCCGCCGGCACCCCGGCCTATACGGTGGAGGCCGGCCCAAGTGCCGGCATCACCGGCAGGACGTATTGCGTCCAGGTTAATTCCAACGGGAATATCCGGTTTTGCTCGGGCACCTGCGCATCCTGTGTCTAAGGATCACGATGAGAGCCTTCCATCCCACAACGCAACGTCAGCAAGGCTCCTTCATTATCGAAGCGATCATCAGCCTGTTGCTGTTCGCTGTCGGCCTGATTTCCATGATGGCACTTTCAGTCCAGGCCCTCAACCAGGTTGGCCAGTCGAAGGCCCGCAATGACGCAAGCTATGCGACAGGAGAGTTGATCGCCGAGATGTGGGTTAGCAATACAGTCAATCTGGGCACATGGACCTCGCGCCTGCAAACCGTCATCCCGGAGGCAACCGGCGCGGTCTATCTGGCGAACTGCGATTGCGTGGAAACCGACGTCGTCACGGGTAATGTTTGCTCGGGTGCTGCGTCAGGCACGATCACAATCGCCAGTCCGCAACCGGTTACCGTCTGCGTTAGCTGGACCGATCGCAAGGATCCGGGCACGCCCCGCCGCTACCAGACCAGCAGCATTATTACGCGCAATTGATCCTGGCACGGCATACGACAATCAACACTGCCATGCGTCGCCAAAGTGGCTTCAACCTGATCGAACTGCTCATCGGCCTGACCATCAGTCTGATGGGGTTGGCTGCCGTCGGCTCGATGATGATGACTTTTTCAAAAAATCGGTCAAACATAACCCAGACCCTCGGTACCCAGGACAATGGCGTTATGGCGCTTTATCGCCTCGAACGCGATATCGGCCAAGCCGGCTACGGCCTGCTGCCGCTTCTGGGCTGCGCCACCATTGCCAATGGCGCGAGCCCCTCCTTCACTCCGTATCCAGTCGTGATCACTGACGGCGGTACCGGCGTTTCCGACCAGGTTACGGTGAAGGGCACCAATCCGGCGTCGGGCGTTCCTGGCACCGAACTGGATGCCAGTAGCGGCACGACCATGACGGGCAGTCAGTACAACGTGCGATCCTCGATGGGATTTTCCGTCAATGATATCGTTGCTGCCACCAACTCCTGCACGATGACAACGGTCAATAGCGTGTCTGCAACGGCTATCGGCTACACGTATACACCGGCACTCGCGAGTTCGACGGCTATCGGCTACCTTGTGTACTTCGGCCGTCCGGGAGAGTTTTTCAATCGCCAGTACGCGGTTGGCACTTCGGCCCTAACGGTTGCTGATTACCCGGTGTTTGCTACCAACAACCTGGTCGACAACATCGTTTTTCTCAAGGCGCAGTATGGTCTCGCCAGCAGCACCACAGGCAGTCCGGTCACGGTGACGCGTTGGGCGAGCGGCGCCACCACGCTCAACGGCACCACCTGCACCGGCACTGCCATTCATCCTGCATGTGTGGTCGCCCTGCGCGTCGGGGTCGTCGCCCAAAGTGCGGTCGCCAACAACGAGATCATCGACCAGCCGGATCCCCTGCCGGTACTGCCTCAGGTGCTCGATGGCGGCGGCGTTGAAGTTGGCGCTGCAGTGACATATGCAGTGCCCAACACGCGCATGCGCTACCGCGCCTATTCGACCATCATTCCGCTGAAGAACGTCATATGGACTCGCTAACCCGATCTTGCGCTTTTTCCATTGCCCCCGGCGGACACATCAATGGGCGAGGTCTGTCGGGGCAAGCAGGGTTTGTCTTGGTCCTCGCACTGGTCATACTGATCATCATGACGTTGTCGTCGGTGGCTATGGTCACTAGTCTACGCGGCGGTATTTCCGCGTCGGCCAATATTGCTTTCCGCCAGGCCGCAACGCGGTCAGCCGATGTGGCCGTGGACGGTGCATATCAGTGGGTCAGGACACAAATGGCGACAGCAACGGCGCTCAACAACAACATCGCGCCGGCCAACGCTGCCGCGGCAACTGCGACGCCGCGCTATTACGCGACGATGAACGGTGCCGACAGCGGGTGCAAGAAGGATGGCACCGCTAACGTCTTTACGCCCACCTCCTATCGTTTCAGCGACACCATCAATGGGTCCGACGGACTCCCCTGCGCAGCGAGAATATCCGGAAATCCCTCTGGCTACACCCTCTACTACGTAGTGCATCGGATGGCGAACACCACTGAAGCATTGTGTGTGGCTGCCGGCGGGACGGCGGGCTGCGGCTCCTGCCCTACGGCCGGTTGTCT
>JAUYSD010000270.1 GCA_030696505.1 Sulfuritalea sp.
TCTGGCGGTCTATCCGCAGCTTGGCCGCGCCTATCGCGAAGTCATCGGGCGCAATTTTCCGGCAATGACGGCGGTGCAGGTCGCCGGCCTGATGGAAGACGCAGCACGCGTCGAAATCGAGGCCACCGCCATCATCCCCGACTGATTGCGCGGTGCGGCCGGGCTAAGACGAAGTTTCAGTGAAGGCTATCCCGGGAAACCGTCCCCGGCTAGGACGCCGGGGACATAACGTCGGCTCTTTCGACGTTAAGCGCAGCGGCCGGAGCTAAAACGAAGTTTCAGTGAAGGCTAACGTCGGCCTCATCGACGTTAAGCGCAGCGGCCGGAGCTAAAATGGCACCATGAAATCCTGTCAATCCGAATTCCTCCAGGTTCGCGGCCGGCGCCTGCATGTGCGCATCTGGGGCAGCGAGTCGGCGCCGCTGCTGGTGTTGCTGCATGGCTGGTGCGATGTGTCTGCTTCGTGGCAGTTCGTGGTCGATGCCCTGCAAAACGACTGGCGCGTGGTGGCGCCCGACTGGCGCGGCTTCGGCCTGTCGGAGTGGAACAACGACGTCTACTGGTTCCCCGACTACATCGCCGATCTCGATGCCCTGCTGCTGCACTATTCGCCGCAGGAGCCGGTGCGTCTGGTCGGGCACAGCCTGGGCGGCAACGCGGCCTGTCTTTACGCCGGTCTGCGCCCCGAGCGCATCCGCCGGCTGATCAATTTGGAAGGCCTGGGTCTGCGCCGCTACACGCCCGACGAGGCGCCGGAGCGCTATGTGAACTGGCTCGACCAACTGCGCGACACGCCGAGCTTCCGTTCCTATCCCGATCGCGCGGCGTTTGCCGCGCGGCTGCAGAAGGAAAACCCGCGCCTGTCGGACCAGAAGGCAGCTTTCCTGGCGCAGCACATGGGCGAGGACGACGCAGCGGGCGGCATACACCTGGCAGCCGATCCCTTTCATCGCTGGGTCAATCCGACCATCTATCGGGTCGAAGAGGCCATGGCGATCTGGCGCTTGGTGACGGCGCCCGTGCTCTGGGTCACGGCGGCGGACTCCTTTATCTTCAAGCAACTGTTCGCCGTCGATTCCGCCGACTACCGCAGCCGCATCGCCTGTTTCCGCGATGTGCGCGAGGTGACGCTGGAGGACTGCGGCCACAACCTGCAGCACGACCAGCCACTGCAGGTGGCACAACTGATCGAGGAATTTTTCGCCGCATGAAACCGCTCAACGCCGATCTCCACTGCCATTCGACCGTCTCGGACGGGCTGCTCGCGCCGGCCGACCTGGTGCGCCGTGCCCATGCCAATGGCGTCGAACTGCTGGCGCTGACCGATCACGACGAACTCGGCGGGCTGGCCGAGGCGCGCGCGACGGCGGACGAGGTCGGCCTGCGTTTTGTCGATGGCGTCGAAATCTCGATTTCCTGGGGCGACGACCAGACCGTGCATATCGTCGGCCTCGCCGTCGATCCCGCCGATGCGGCATTGGGCGCGGGACTGCAGCAGATCAGGAGCGGGCGCGACGCGCGCGCCGGGCGCATGGCGGCGGAACTGGACAAGGTGGGTATCCACGGCGCCTACGCAGGCGCATTGCGTCACGCCGGCAATCCGGCGCTGGTCAGCCGTTCGCATTTCGCCCGCTACATCGTCGAGCAGGGGCATGCCAAGGACGTCAAGTCGGTGTTCGACTACTGGCTGGCCAAGGGCAAGCCGGGTTACGTCGAGCACGCCTGGGCGACGCTCGAAGACGCGCTGCGTTGGATAGTCGGCGCCGGCGGCATTGCGGTGATCGCCCATCCGGGACGCTACCGGCTGTCGCGAGCGGAACGGCACGAATTGTTCGGCGCCTTCAAGGATCTCGGCGGGCGCGGCATCGAAGTCCTGTCGGGTTCGCACAAGGACGACGAGGTGCGGGAATTTTCGCGTATCGCCCGCGAATTCGGCTTCCTTGCCTCGCGGGCCTCGGATTTCCACGGACCGGGCGAAAGCTGGATTGATCTGGGGAAAATGCCCGACTTGCCCGAGGGCCTGACGCCGGTCTGGACCGAGCTCTGATCGCAGTGGACCGAAGACTTCATGCCGGCGGAGCAAAGGGCCGGTAAAATCGCGCGCTTCGTCTTCCGTCCCCGGTTCCCGGCATGGCCCAGCTATTCCACATTCATCCCGAGCATCCGCAGCCGCGCCTGATCAAGCAGGCCGCGGAAATCGCCCGGAGCGGCGGACTCATAGCCATGCCTACCGATGCCGCGTATTCACTGGCGGGCGTCGCGGGTTACGCGCCGCTGCTCGACCGCATTCGCAGAATCCGCGGGGTGGACGAGCGGCATCACTTCACCCTGATGTGTCGCGACCTGTCCGAGATCGCCACCTATGCGCGGGTAGACAATGCGCAGTATCGCCTGCTCAAGGCCTCCACGCCGGGCAGCTATACCTTCATTCTGGAAGGCACCCGCGAACTGCCGCGACGACTGCTGCACCCCAAACGCAAGACCATCGGCCTGCGCGTGCCGAATCATCCGCTGGCATTGGCGCTGCTGGAGGAACTCGACGAGCCGCTGCTGACCTCGACCCTGATCCTGCCCGGATCGGAGGCGCCGCTGGCCGATGCCGACGAAATCCGCGAGCACCTGGAAAAACTGCTCGATTTGGTGATCGATGCCGGCCAGTGCGGCACGGCGATGACGACGGTGATCAACCTGACCGGCGCCCAGCCGGAACTGGTGCGCGCCGGCCAGGGGCCGCTGGCGCCCTTCGGGCTCGAATGACGCGGTCTGCTAAAATCGCCCCCTCCCATGAATGTTATCCAGACGCTGGCGATTTCCGCCCTGCCGATCATCTTTGCGATCACGCTGCACGAGGCGGCGCACGGCTATGCAGCACGGCACTTCGGCGATCCGACGGCCTGGCAGATGGGACGCATCAGCCTGAATCCCCTGCGCCATGTCGACATGGTGGGAACCCTGCTGGTGCCGGCGCTGATCCTCTTGGTTTCGGCAGGAGGCCTGTTGTTCGGCTGGGCCAAGCCGGTGCCGGTGAATTTCGGCAACCTGCGCCGCCCCAAGCAGGACATGCTCTGGGTCGCCGCGGCCGGACCGGGCGCAAATCTGCTCATGGCGCTGTTCTGGGCGCTGGTATTGAAGCTGGCGATCGGTAGTCCCGAGATGGTTTATGCCGAAGCCCTGAAGGAAATGGCGCGGGTCGGCATCAGCATCAACGGCGTGTTGATGGTGTTGAACTTGCTGCCCTTACCGCCGCTGGACGGCGGACGCATTGCGGTCAGCCTCCTGCCGCCGCGCGCCGCGTGGAAATTTTCCCAGCTGGAACGCTGGGGCTTTCCGATCCTGCTGGCATTGCTGTTTTTGGGGGTGCTGGATACCATCCTGCGGCCCCTGTTGCGGGTGTTCAACACCCTGATTCGAATACTTTTTGGTTTTTGACATGTACGCAGAAAAAGTTCTTTCCGGCATGCGCCCGACCGGGCGCCTCCACCTCGGCCACTATCACGGCGTGCTTGCCAACTGGATCAAGCTCCAGCACGAGTACCCCTGCCTCTTCTTCGTCGCCGACTGGCATGCGCTGACCACGGCCTACGACGAGCCGGGCACGATCACCGCCAATGCCAACGACATGGTGATCGACTGGCTGGCGGCGGGTGTCGATCCGTCCCAGGCGACGATTTTCATTCAGTCCAAGGTGCCCGAGCACGCCGAACTGCACCTGCTGCTGTCGATGATGACGCCGCTCTCGTGGCTGGAGCGGGTGCCGACCTACAAGGATCAGCAGGAAAAGCTGACGCACAAGGACCTGACAACTTATGGTTTTCTCGGCTATCCGCTGCTGC
>JAUYSD010000323.1 GCA_030696505.1 Sulfuritalea sp.
CCTCGGGCAAGTTCGTGTTCGGCTGCACCGAGGCCTACATGATCGAGAACGGCAAGCTCGGCCGGTCGGTCAAGGGCGCGACGCTGATCGGTGCAGGCTCGGAAGCGCTGACCAAGGTCGGCATGGTCGGCAACGACATGTCGCTCGATCCCGGCATCGGGACCTGCGGCAAGGAGGGCCAAGGCGTGCCGGTCGGCGTCGGTCAGCCGACCGTGCGCATCGACGGACTGACGGTGGGCGGGACCGGCTGAGCCGGCTCGAGGATCTTCCGCCGAATCGCGCTAGACCGCGACTTCGACCCGGTCGCGGCCGTTTTCCTTGGCCCGCTTCAATGCCGCGTCGGCGCGGGCGATCAGCGCCTCCAGCGATTCGCCGCCGAGCATCGGGGCCACGCCGCAACTCAGCGTGACGCCTTCGCCCGTCGGCAATCCGCAACCGATGGCCACCAGTTCGCGCAGGCGCCCGGCAATCGGCAGCGCCTCGTCGAGGCTGGTGTGCGGCAACAGGATCAGGAATTCCTCGCCGCCGTAGCGGGCGATCAGGTCCTGCGCACGCAGGCCGTCGGCCAGGCGTCGCGCCATGCGGCGCAGCAGGGCGTCGCCGGAGAGATAGCCGAAGCGTTCGTTGAAATGCTTGAACAGGTCGATGTCGGCCATCACCAGGCACAGCGGCGCGCCATCCCGCTCGCAACGGGCGATCGCGCGCGGAAAGGCTTCCAGCAGCCAGTGCCGGTTGTAGATCCCGGTCAGGGCATCGACGCTGGCCGCCTGTTCGAATTCGAGGCTGCGGGTCTGCAAACTCACCAGCGACTGATTGCTTTCGCGCATGCGGCCGGCCATGATCGCCAGCAGGTTGCGCGCGACGCCGTGGGAGCAATCCACCAGCGACCAGAGCACGTCGTGCGGAATCGCCAGGAGTTCGCTGTCGCGCGCCGCCAGCACCAAGGCCGAGGCGGCCTGGCCGTCGAGCAGCGACATTTCGCCAACGCAATCGCCGGCGCCGAGGACCGCCTGCTCCGGCATGCTGCGATCCTCCAGATAGACGCGCAACTCGCCGTCGAAAATCAGGTACAGGTGGCTGTTGGCCACGCCGGGTTGCAGCAGGCGATCGCCGCGTTCCAGCTTCATCCGCCGACAGCCCTCAAACAAATGCTCGACGCTTTCCAGTCCGACATTGGCGAACAGCTTCGCCCGCTGCAGATACTCGCGATCCGTGCTATCGATCATGACCGTTCCTGCAAACTCCTCACGACGAGACGCACAGCATAAATCACAAAGCGCAGCGGCCGCAAAAAAACGCCGCCCTTGCGGCAAGCTCATTTTTCGTCATAGCCGTAACCTAATTCCTCGACGCCGTGCCGCAGTGCCGCCATGGCGGCCGGCACCTGGTCGGGAAGGCCGCGCACGCCGAGCTCGATATGCCGCTGGACTTGCTTGGAGCCGAGAAAGGGCAGGCTGAACACCTTGACCCCGGAAAACTCGGCTTCGACGCGCCGCATCAGGGGAATCAGCGCGCCTTCGCTGCCCTTCCACACCAGCAGTGCCGCCTCGTCGCTGGGATGCGCATGGAAGCGCCAGGAGTAGAAACTGTCGAGCACCCACTCCACCATCGGCCAGGCCATCTGTGGGAAACCGGGCACGAAATGGTGCTGGCCCAGCGTAAAACCGGGAATGCGGTTGAAGGGATTGGGAATGATACGGCTACCCCGCGGGAAATTGCCCAGCGCGAGTTGCATGTCGGTCAGCTCGAACTTGAGCTCGGCGAAACGCGCGCGGATCTCGCGTTCGGCATCCGGATGCAGCACCAGTTCGACGCCCGCCGCGGCGGCGGCGGCCTGCCGGGTATGGTCGTCCGGCGTGTTGCCGATGCCGCCGAAGCTGAACACGACGTCCTCGCTGGCCAGCGTGCGACGCAGGGTCTCGGTCAGGCGTTCGCGGTCGTCGCCGATGTAGAGCGTCCAGTCCAGCACCAGACCGCGCGCGGCGAGGATTTCGACGAGCTTGGGGAAATGCTTGTCCTCACGCTTGCCGCGCGTGATCTCGTCGCCGATGATGATCGCGCCGATACCTTTCACAGTTCCACTCCCCCGTCCTGCCGCTGGCGACGCAGAGCCGCCAGGCCGAGATGGACGAACACCAGCGCGGTCAGGGCCGGCGCCAGCAGATTGAGCAGCGGCACATGCGCCGCGGCCGCGGTGGCGAGCCCGGCGGCATAGAAGCGGCTGCGATTCTCGCGCACCAGGCGCTGCATTTCAGCACGCGAAGCGTGTTCGGCCAGCGCGTCGAAACGAAAGGTGCGCTGGTTCAGCCAGGCGCCCCAGGCCAGCGGCAGCACCAGCAGAACGCCGGGAATCAGCAGCAGCGGCAACATCAGCAGGCTGCCGAAAACGAAGATCGCGCCGGCCCCCAGCGTGGTGCCCAGGCTGCCCCAGAACACGTTCTCGCCGTGGTAGCCCAGATCCGGGTAGTCGCGCGCCGCCACCAGCTCGATCAGGCGCGGCAGGGCGAACACCGCGACCAGCAGGATCGCGGTGACATAGACCAGGACGGCGAAGGCCGCCAGCAGCAGGAAAACCCCGGCCCAACGCGCCACCCACTCCCAGCCTTGCCACGGCAGCTGCGGCAGGACGCGCGCCATCAGGTCCATGCCTTGAGCCCACAGCGCATAGCCCACGACCAGCCACAAGACCAGCGCCAGCAGCGGCGGCCAGAGCGCATGCCACAGCACCTCGCGCCGCGTCAGGTCGCGCAGCGATCTATTGAAGGCCGCAAATACTTCGATCATCTCCGCCCCCCGCGACAGCAGTTCATTTGTGCTGCCTACTATCCCACATCTTCTGCAGGCGTTTCACCGATACCGGCGACGTGGTCTTCAGTTCCTGCGCGAACAACGCCACGCGCAGCTCTTCGAGCAGCCAGCGGAACTCGTCGAGGAAGGCATCGCCCTGCTGGCCGGATTTGAGCATGGCATTGCGTTCGCGCTCCCAGGGACGCCCCAGCGCCTGCCAGTCGGCCATCAGCCGCGTGTCGCGCGCCGGGTCCGAGCGCGCCTTGTCCAGGCGCAGGCCGATCGCCTTGAGGTAACGCGGATAGTGCTGCAGGCGCTCGAAGGGCGTCGTCGCGATGAATCTCTTCGGCATCAACTCGGCCAGTTGCGCCGCGATATCGGCGCAGGCCTGCGGGAAAGCCTTTTGCAGCGACGTGAGCTTCTTCGCCAGCGCCGCATGCTCGGTCAGGATGCCGCCGAGCAGGCGCAGGATTTCCTGCGCCACCAACAAGACGCGGCCGCGCGCCGCCTCGCGCCGCGCCGCGAAGGCCGGCTCGTCGGCGGGCAGCGGATCCATCAGGCAGGTGCGCTCCAGGGTCACGGCGATCAGTTGTTCGCGCAATTCCTTCTCGGTACCCAGCGACAGGAATTGCAGCGCAAGCTCGCGCAGGCCGGGCAGCTTCTCGATGGCCTTGACTTGGGCCGCGAGCTGCAGCGCGAACAGCCGCGCCATGCCGCGCCGGTGCTCGGTGCGCGCCTTGTCCTCGGTATCGAAGGCGGTCAGGCGCACACTCTCGCCCATGTCGACCAGCGCCGGAAAACCCACCGTGGTGCCAGCGCCAACTTTCACTTCCATGAGCTCGGGCAGGGCGCCGAAGCTCCACGCGGTGAGGCCCGACAAGTCGCCGGCCGCCGCTTCGTGCTGCACCTCGGCCGTGGCATAGGCCTGCTCGACGCGGCCGCGATACTCGGCGCGCAGTTCCGCCAGATTGCGCGAAATCGCCAGCGTGCCGCCGTGCTCGTCGGTGAGGCGGAAGTTCATGAACAGATGCGGCCGCAATTCGCCGCTGCGAAAGGCATCGAGCGGCAGCTTCAGCGCCAGGTGTTCCTCGGCCGCTCGCGTCAGGGCGCGCACCAGCGGCTCGTCCAGATCGGCATTGTCACCATGGGCTTCGCAGAAGTTCGTGGCGAAATCGTCGAGCGGCTGCAGGCGATGGCGGTATTTCTGCTGCAGGGTCTTCAGCAGCGCCAGCACCTTCTCCTTGAGCAGGCCCGGCACCAGCCACTCGCAGCGATTGGCCGGCAGCTGGTTCAACGCGGGCAGCGGCAGCGTCAGCGTGACGCCGTCGTCGGCCGCGCCGGGATCGTGGTGGTAGCCGAGCTTGAAGCTCTGGCCGCGATGCGTCAGTGCCGGCGGAAAGGCATCGGTGGTGATGCCCGCCGCCTCGTGCCGCATCAACTGTTCCTTTTCCAGGCAGAGCAGCTTTGGGTTGGCGGCCTCGGCCTCGCGCCGCCAGTGGTCGAAGGCCGCCAGGGTGATGATGCCCTCGGGAACTCTGGCGTCGTAGAAGGCATGGATCAGCTCGTCGTCGACCAGCACGTCGGGCCGCCGCGACTTGTGTTCGAGCGCCTGAATTTCCTTCATCAGCTTGGCGTTGTGCTGGAAGAAGCGCCACTTCTTGACCCAGTCCTCGCCGACCTGACCTTCGACCAGGGCCTCGCGGATCAGGATTTCGCGCGCCAGTTTTGGATCGCTCGGCCCGTAGTGCACGCGCCGCTTGGCATGGATCATCAGGCCGTGCAGGGTGACGCGCTCCCAGGCCACGACCTGGCCCGGCCCCTTCTCCCAGTGCGGCTCATAGACGTGCTTGCGGATCAGATGGGCGCCGACCTGTTCCAGCCATTCCGGTTCGATCTTGGCGATGCAGCGCGCGAACAGGCGCGAGGTCTCGACGATCTCTGCGGCGACGATCCAGCGTCCGGCCTTCTTCAGCAGACTGGACCCCGGGTGGATGTAAAAGCGGATGCCGCGCGCACCGAGGTAGTTCTTGTCTTCTTCGCTGACGAGTCCGATGTGGCCGAGCAGGCCTGTCAGCAAGGCCTTGTGGATGCTCTCGTAGGACGCGGCAATCTGGTTCTCCTTCCAGCCGTGTTCATGGCACAGCGTCATCAGCTGGCCATGCACGTCGCGCCATTCGCGCAGGCGCAGCCAGTTGATGAAATTCTGGCGGCACCACTGGCGCTGCTTGTTGGCTGTCTCGTGCTTCCAGATTTCGTCGCCGGCGGCCCAGAGCTTCAGGTAGGAAAGGAACTCGGATTTCTCGTCCTTCCATTTGGCATGGGCCTGGTCGGCCGCCGCCGCGTGCTCCTGCGGCCGGTCGCGGGGGTCTTGCGTGCCGAGCGCGGCGGCGATGATCAGCACTTCGCGCAGGCAGTTGTGCTCGCGCGCGGCGAGGATCATGCGGCCGATCTTCGGGTCGAGCGGCAGCTTGGCCAGTTCGAAACCGACCTGGGTCAGTTCCTTCGTCGTCTCGTCGATCGCGCCCAACTCGGCCAACAGCTGATACCCATCGGCGATCATGCGCGGCAGCGGCGCTTCGAGGAAGGGAAAGTCCTCGACGTCGCCCAGGTGCAGCGACTTCATGCGCAGGATCACGCCGGCCAGGCTGGAGCGCAGGATCTCCGGCTCGGTGTAGGCCGGGCGCTGGTTGAAATCCTCCTCGTCGTAGAGGCGGAAGCAGACGCCGGCCGAGACGCGGCCGCAGCGTCCGGCGCGCTGGCTGGCCGCCGCGCGCGAGATCGGCTCGACCTGCAGCTGCTCGACCTTGTTGCGATGCGAGTAGCGCTTGACCCGCGCCAGCCCCGAATCGATCACGTAGCGGATGCCGGGCACGGTCAGCGAGGTCTCGGCGACGTTGGTCGCCAGCACCACGCGCTGGCCCTGGTGCGCGGCGAAGACGCGACCCTGCTCGACCGCGGTCTGCCGTGCGAACAGCGGCAATACCTCAAGCCCTGGCGCGAGTTTGCCAAATGAGTGTTTGCGCAGCGCCTCGGCCGCCTCGCGGATCTCGCGCTCGCCGGGCAGGAACACCAGCACGTCGCCGGGCCCCGTGCGATGGGCCTCGTCGACGGCATCGACGATGGCATCGTTCAAGTCCGTGTCCTTCTTTTCGTCGAAGGGGCGGTAGCGCGTCTCGATCGGATACAGCCGGCCCGAGACCTCGATCACCGGCGCCGCATTTCCGTTGATGGCGAAGTGCTTCGAGAAGCGTTCGGCATCGAGCGTGGCCGAAGTAACGATGAGCTTCAGATCGCGCCGTTTCACCAGCACCGACTTCAGGTAGCCGAGCAGGAAATCGATGTTGAGGCTGCGCTCGTGCGCCTCGTCGATCAATATCGTGTCGTACTGGCGCAGCAGCGGATCGGTCTGCGTCTCCGCCAACAGGATGCCGTCGGTCATCAGCTTGATGTAGGAGGATGGCGTGCTCTTGTCGGTGAAGCGGATCTTGAAGCCGACATGCTGCCCGACCTCGGACTTCAGTTCCTGCGCGATGCGCGTCGCCGTGGCGCGCGCGGCGATGCGCCGCGGCTGGGTGTGGCCGATCAGGCCGTTGAGGCCACGGCCGATTTCGAGGCAGATCTTGGGCAACTGCGTGGTCTTGCCGGAACCGGTCTCGCCGCAGACGACGATAACCTGATGCTTGAGTATCGCCGCGCCGATCTCGGCCCGGCGCTGGTTGACCGGCAGCGCTTCGTCATAGCTGAGCGCGGGCCGCGCCGCCCGTCTTGCCGCGGGGTCGAACCTCATTGCGCCAGCTTGTGGATGCTGTAAATGCCGAGCCCCGTCATCAGCAAGGAACCGAACAGGTGCAGGGCCGCCGCACCCGCCGCCCAGCCGTAGCGCGCGTTCTGGATCAGGTGCACCACTTCGGCGGAAAAGGTCGAGAAAGTGGTCAGCGCGCCGAGGAAGCCGGTGATGAAGAACAGCTTGAGTTCGGGCGGCATTTCGGCATTGAGGTGAAACACCATTACCGCGGCGCCGACCAGATAGCCGCCGACCAGGTTGGCGGCCAGCGTGCCCAGCGGCACGGCGACGAACAGCGGGTTGAGCCAGAGCCCGAGGCCGTAGCGTAACCAGGCGCCGAGCACGGCGCCGGCGCCGATGGCGAGAAGGGCGGACAGATTCATAGGGGCGCATTTTACGTCGCAACGGTAGAATTGCCGCTTTGCATCATGCTGCCGCGAACCATGGCCGAAATCGAAAAGACCTCCATCCGCGTGGATACCGTACCCGGCGCAAGCGCACGGGTACATAACTTCATCCGCCACATCATCGATGCCGACCTCAAGGCCGGAAAGTACGCGTCGCGTCGCTGGAGCGGCCAGCCCGGGCCGGCCGCGCAGCAGAAAGTTGGCGCTGGCGCCACGGCGGATGAGGCGAAGATAAGAACCCGCTTCCCGCCGGAGCCCAACGGCTACCTGCATTTCGGCCATGCCAAGTCGATCTGCCTGAATTTCGGCCTGGCGCAGGACTACGCCGGCGCCTGCCACCTGCGCTTCGACGACACCAATCCGGAAAAGGAAGAGCAGGAATACGTCGATTCCATCATCGACGCTGTGCATTGGCTGGTCTGGAATTGGCAAGACAACCAGTATTTCGCCTCCGACTATTTCCAGTGGATGTATGACTTCGCCGAGAAGCTGATCGAGGCCGGCCAT
>JAUYSD010000365.1 GCA_030696505.1 Sulfuritalea sp.
GGCCATATCAGCAGGCAGCGCGACATTCTGTGAGCGGGTGAGAAACCCGGCGTAGGAATCACCCTACACAGCGGCGGGGCAGGTGATCCGGTGCCGTCGTGTCGGGCCGATGGACACTGTGCGCCAGCGCGCAGACCGGCACCGGGATTTGCCTCAGGCTCAACCTGCTACAGGTTTGCTGTTTTTTCTTCCATACTGCGGTGCATGCTTTGAAGGGATATCCCCATGCAAGACCTTTTCCCGTCTCCGACCGACGTCCACGCCGCCACGACACTCAAAGCCCTGCGCCGGTCGGAAAGCCGCTATCGGCGGCTGTTCGAAGCCGCGCAGGACGGCATCCTGCTGCTCAACGCGGATACGGCCCAGATCGAAGACGTCAACCCCTATCTGGTGGACATGCTCGGCTACTCGCATGCCGAGTTTCTGGGAAAGAAATTATGGGAGGTGGGGCCGTTCGCGGACGTCGCCGAGAGCAAGGGCATGTTTGCCGAACTGCAGGCCACCGGCTATGTGCGCTACGAAGATCTTCCGCTGCGGACCAAGACCGGCGCACTGATCGCGGTCGAATTCGTCAGCAATACCTACGACTGCGAAGGCATCAAGGTGATCCAGTGCAATATTCGCGATATCTCCCTGCGCAAGCAGGCCGAACGTGAACTTGGCGAAAGCAAGGCGCACTTGCACCAGCTCACGATTTTTCTGCAACGGGCGCGCGAGGACGACAGGGCGCATTTTGCCCGCGAGCTGCATGACGAACTGGGCCAGAACCTGACCGCATTGCGGATCGACTTCAACGGCCTGGCCGACAGCCTGGCAAGCACCGACCCCGCCATCAGCGCGCGCCTGGCCGCCATCGACCAGATGATCGACTGCACGGTCGACGCGACGCGCCTGATGTGCGAAGAATTGCGTCCCGGCATGCTCGACGATTTCGGTTTTGAAGTGGCGATCGCCAGCTACGCGAGGAACTTTACCCATCAGTTCGGCGTGCCCTGCGATCTGCTGCTGGACAGCGAGGACTACGGGCTGGACGATCTGCTATCGACCGCCATCTTCCGCATCGTCCAGGAATCGCTGACCAACATCGCCCGCCACGCACGTGCATCCCATGCCATGGTCGCTTTGAAGGATCGCGGCGACGACCTGCTGCTGACCATCGCCGACGACGGTTGCGGCATGCCGGCCGAGCTGACGGGCGCACGGAAAACCTACGGCATGCTGGGCATGCGCGAGCGCGTGAACATGATCGGCGGGCACATCGCCATCGACAGTGCGCCGGGGCGCGGCACGCACATCGAGGTGAGCATTCCCAAAAGCCAGCAGCCAGCCCCATGATCCGGATTCTGATTGCCGACGACCACACCCTGATGCGCGACGGATTGAAGCAGATCCTCGCCACCGCGGGCGACATGGTAGTCGCCGGCGAGGCCTGCAACGGCTTCGAGACGCTGGACCGGGTGCGCGGCGACGATTGGGATCTGCTGCTGCTCGATATGTCGATGCCCGGTCGCAGCGGGGTCGAACTCATCCGCCAGATCAAGGCAGAAAAGCCCCGGCTGCCGATCCTGGTGCTCAGCATGCACAAGGAAAGCGAGTATGCGGTGCGCAGCATTCGTGCCGGCGCGGCAGGCTACTTGTGCAAGGACAGCGCTTCGCAGCAGTTGCTGACGGCGATTCGCGCCGTGGCCGGCGGCGGTCGCTTCATCGGTCCCGAAGTGGCCGCGGACCTGGCCTTCGGCCTGATTCAGCGCGACGACAGGCCGCTGCATGCCTTGCTGTCGGATCGGGAGTTCCTGATTTTTCGCAAGCTGACCGCCGGCGACGCGATCAGCGAAATCGCCCAGCGACTCAACCTGAGCGCCAAGACGGTCAGTACCTACAAGGCACGCGTGCTGCAAAAAATGCAAATGTCCAGCGTCGCCGACCTGATTCGCTATGGCCTGAAACACAACCTGCTCGACGACCCGGTCGATCCCTGAGCCCCGAGGCGGGTTGCGGCAAAGAACCTGTTTGCTGTAGGGCGATTCCTACGTCCGGCTTCCCTGTCGCTCACGACAAGTCGCGCCCGCCGCCGATATCTCGGAATGCCTGATCGGCGCAGCATGGCGCCCACTGAGATCCTGGATCTGTGGACGCTGATGAAAATTCTGCTGGTGGAAGATTCGCGGCTCCTGCGCGAGCGCCTGCGCGGCCTCATCGGCACCATTCCCATGGCAAGCCTGGTCGCCGAAACCGACAATGCCGACGAGGCCAGACGCCTGCTGGACCTGCATCAGCCCGATGTCGCGGTCATCGATCTGCGCCTGAGAAGCGGCAGCGGACTGTCATTGCTCGGGCATGCAAGAGCCTCGCATCCGGCGATGACGCTGATTGTGCTGACGAATCTGGCGCAAGCCGAATACCGGGCGAAGTGCATCGAACTCGGCGCGCATTATTTCTTCGACAAGTCCAAGGGCATAGCCGCATTCACCCGCCTGTTGGCTGACCTGAGCCGGCTCCCGGCCTCGGCATCCACGGCGATGCGTTGACCGCCAAACACGCGATCGTCCGCGCCGTTTCGGGCGCGCTAACATGGCAGGCGCGCGGGGCCGCATCACGCGGGCACCCATCCAGCCGAGGCACAGATGAAGATCGCCGCATTTCTCGCCGTCGCCGCACTGCTCACGGCACCCACTGCTTCGGCGCAGGACCTGCCGCAGCTGCCTTGCGCCGATGCCGACAAGGAATGCGCGCGGCGGGCGATGAAGCACCATGGCGCGACGGACGTGGCCAGTTGGCAGGCCATGCTGGCGCTGCCTGCCGCCGAGCGCATCGCACCGGCGACGCCGCAACTGGTCGAATACATCGCGCTCGACAACATTGCGAACGGCTATCCAGAACGACCGCGCGCTGCCCGGCTCGATGCGGGGCTGCTGGCCGACGTCAAAGCTGCCATCGCCGACTTGCCGACGGCGATCTGGGCGCTGTTCGGCGAGCGTCTCGTTGGCGTGTATTTCGTCGAGGGCCTGGGCGGCACTGGCTACACCGAGTACGTGTTCGATGCGCAAGGCAGGTCGGTGAAGGGCTTCATCGTGCTCGATGCCGCAGTCCTCGCCGGGCAGCGCGCCAATGCCTGGGCGACGTGGAAGGAGAACACGCCCTTCGCGCCAGGCCCCGGCTACCGGCTCGAAGCGCGGATCGAGACGGACGGCAAGGACAATCGGCGCAATGCCATCCAGTACATCCTGCTGCACGAACTCGGCCACGTGCTGTCGATCGGCGCCGATATCCATCCGCCGTGGAACCTGAGTCCGAAGCAGATCGACGCTGCGACGAAGTATCCGTTCTTCGATCTGGCGTGGACCGTCGACCGCGCGGCCGACAAGTACCGCAGCCGTTTCGATGCGAACTTTCCGCAGCGCGCCGGCACGGTCTATTACTTCGGCGCGAAGCTTGCCGCCGCCGACATGCTGCCGGCCTATGCCAGCCTGAAGCGCACCAATTTCCCCTCGCTCTACGCGGCCACCGCGCCGGGCGACGATTTCGCCGAAAGCTTCGCCAGCTATGTGCATGTGGTGCTGATGCGGCGGCCGTGGCAGGTCACGATCACGCGCGACGGCAAGCCGGTCGATATCTTCCGCGCCTGCTGGGGCGAGCCACGCTGCGCGGACAAGCAGCGGATGCTGGAGCGGCTGGTCAAGCCTTCGTCATAGTCCGGCGTTTGCCGCGGTGGCGCTGTGTGGCCGGCGCCGTGTGCAAACGCGTCGCGGCGATTGTGGCGTTCCCGACAATCCATGAACCCGCCGTCTATGAATCAATGACTTAGCACTTGGCACAGGCATTGCTGATGGATACGCGACGCTCTCCGTGGAGAAACATCGTGGAACTGCCAGTGATTGCCCAAGAAGCACCCAAAGCCGGCGGCTGCAGCGCCGGCAGTTGCGGTTCCTCTGCCACCCAGATGAACGGCATGTCGGATGAAATCCGCGTCCGGGTGCAGGACCATCCCTGCTATTCGGAAGACGCGCATCACTATTTCGCGCGCATGCACGTCGCGGTGGCGCCGGCCTGCAACATCCAGTGCCACTACTGCAACCGCAAGTACGACTGCGCCAACGAGTCGCGCCCCGGCGTGGTCTCGGAACTGCTGACGCCCGATCAGGCCGTCAAGAAAACGCTGGCCGTCGCTGCCACGATTCCGCAGATGACGGTGCTCGGCATCGCCGGCCCCGGCGATCCCCTGGCCAACCCGGAGCGCACCTTCGAGACCTTCCGCCAACTCGCCGCGAAGGCGCCCGACATCAAGCTCTGCGTCTCGACCAACGGCCTCGCGCTGCCCGACCATGTCGAGGAACTGGCGAAGCACAACATCGACCACGTCACGATCACCATCAACTGCGTCGACCCCGATGTCGGAGCGAAAATTTACCCGTGGATTTTCTGGAAGAACAAACGCATCCACGGCCGCGAGGCCGCGGCGATCCTGATCGAACGGCAGCAGCAGGGCCTCGAAATGCTGGTGGCGAAGGGCATCCTGGTCAAGGTCAATTCGGTGTTGATCCCCGGCGTCAATGACGAACACCTGAAGGAAGTGTCGAAGATCGTCAAGGCCAAGGGCGCCTTCCTGCACAACGTCATGCCGCTGATCGCCGAGGCCGGGCACGGCACCTTCTACGGCATCATGGGGCAGCGCAGCCCGAACCCGGCGGAACTCAAGAATCTGCAGGATGCCTGCGAAGGCGACATGAACATGATGCGCCACTGCCGCCAGTGCCGCGCCGATGCGGTCGGTCTGCTCGGCGAGGATCGCGGTGACGAATTCACGATGGACAAGATCGAGGCCATGGAGATCGACTACGAGGCGGCGATGGCGGTGCGCGCCGAATTGCGCGCCAAGGTCACGGCGGAACTCGATGCCAAACGGCAAAAGGCAAAAGCGGCGCATGCGCCGGCGGCGCCGCAAGTGGTGCAGTTCATGCCGCACCCGCAAAAGTTGGCGCTTGCCGGCCCGCGAAGCGGAATCCCCGGCAGACAGAGTCCGGCACGGCGAGTGCTGATGGCCGTGGCAGGGAAGGGCGGCCTGGTCGCGGTGCATTTCGGCCACGCGAAAGAATTCCTGGTCTATGAAGCCTCTGCCGCGGGCGCCAAGTTCGTCGGCCATCGCAAGGCCGAACAGTATTGCGCCGGCGACGAGACCTGCGGCGATGGTGAGTCCGTCCTCGACAGGACCATCAAGGCTCTCGATGGCTGCGAGGTGGTGCTCTGCTCGAAGATCGGTTTCGAGCCCTGGGGCAATCTCGAAGCGGCGGGCATCGCGCCCAATGGCGAGCATGCGATGGAGCCGATCGAGGAAGCCGTGATGGCGGTGTGGCACGAAATGCTGGCGGCGGGCAAGTTGGAGCCCAAGCCATCCACAGCGAAGTGCGCGTAAGGAAAAAGCCATGGCACTCGAAATCATAGAAAGCTGCGTGAACTGCTGGGCCTGCGCACCGCTCTGTCCGAACCAGGCGATCTACGAAGCCGCGCCGCCGCATTTTCCTCACTTCCTGATCGACGCCGACAAATGCACCGAGTGCGTCGGCGATTTCGCCGATGCGCAATGCGTTGCGATCTGCCCGATCGAAGGCGCGATCCTCGACGAACTCGGCGTGGAAATGAACCCGCCGGGTTCGCTGACCGGCATCCCGCCTGAGCGCTGGGCGGCGGCGCAAGCAGAGATCGCCGCACGCTGATGGTCACAGTCACCTTCTACGAGAAAGCCGGCTGCGCCGGCAATGCGCGGCAGAAGAAACTGCTCGCCGCTTCCGGTCATGAGGTGCTGGCGCGCGATCTGCGTCACAAGGCCTGGACCAATCTGGCCCTGCTCGAATTCTTCATCGGCCTGCCGGTCGCGCAGTGGTTCAACCCTGCCGCGCCGGCCATCAAGTCGGGCGAGATCGTGCCCGGGGAACTCGACGAGCCGACCGCGCTGGCCCTGATGCGCGACAACCCGTTGCTGATCCGGCGGCCGCTGCTGCAGGTCGGCGAGGAGCGAAGAGTTGGCTTTGACGCCACGGCGATCGACGCCTGGATCGGGCTCAAGCATGTGCCCGACGAAAACCTCGAAACCTGTCGACACGGCGGCGAGCCTTGCCCGACCTCATAACCGGAGAACCCATGCCCAAAGCTCAAGTCACCTTTCAGGACATCGGCGTCACCGTCACCGTCCCCGCCGGCACCCGGCTGATCGAAGTCTCGGAAAAGATCGGCGCCGGCATCACCTACGGCTGCCGCGAAGGCGAGTGCTGCACCTGTCTGACCAGGATTGTCTCCGGCCACGAGCACCTGGCCGCGCCCTCGATGCTGGAAGACCAGGTGCTGAAGGACAATCTCGCGCCGCGCCACCATCGCCTCGCCTGCCAGGCCCAGTTGTTGGGCGGCAGCATCGTCGTCAAACCGGCCTGATCGCGGTCGGCGGCCCGATCCGGCGATCGCCGCAGCCGCCGCCGTGACACCGGAAATCCTGGCGCGCGCCGAGGCCGCCTATCTCGGCCTGGCGCTGGGCGATGCGCTGGGTGCCACCGTCGAATTCATGACCCCGCGCGAGATCGCCCATCACCATGGCGTACATCGCGAGATCGTCGGTGGCGGCTGGCTCCGACTCACGCCCGGCCAGATTACCGACGACACCGGCATGGCGCTGGCGCTGGGCGCGGCCATCCTCGGCAATGACGGGCGGGTCGAAGCGCTGGCCTGCGCGCGCGGCTTCGATGCCTGGATGCGCCGCAAGCCGGTCGACATCGGCAACACCGTGCGGCGCAACCTGCTGCACTTTCGCCGCACCGGCGAGCCGCAGGCGCTGGCATCCGAACACGACGCCGGCAACGGCGCCGCGATGCGCGTGCTGCCGGTGGCGCTGGCGACGCTGGGCCGGTCCGAGGCCGAGGTGCGCGCCGCCTGCCGCGCCCAGGCCCACGTCACCCACCACAACGCCGCGTCCGATGCGGCCTGCGAATTCCTCGCCCTGGCGGTGCAGGATTTCCTGCTCGGCAAATCCCTGCGCGAGGTGTTCCGTGCCCGGATCCAGCCATTGGTGCAGGCGCAGCCGGCCTTCGCCTTCCGCGCGCGGCCGCGGCGCGAGAACCCCAGCGGCTGGGTGGTCGAGACAATGCAGGCGGTGCTGCAGGCGCTGGTCGATGTCGGCGGCTTCGAGCCCTGCCTGGTCGATGTCGTCAATCGCGGCGGCGACGCCGACACCACCGGCGCCATCGCCGGCATGCTGGCCGGCGCGCTCTACGGCCGGGAGGCGCTGCCTGCGCGCTGGCTCAACGCGCTCGATGCGCAAGTGAGGGAGGCTTGCGTGGCGCAGGCGCGAGCGCTGGCCGGTGCCAACGCCCCCAGTTCTCGCTAGCGCAAGTCACCACGCGAGGCGCGTCAAAGCCTTGACCCGGCTGCGTGGCTGAATTACATTGCTTATCATTAGGTAATTCACTTTGGTGGAGAGTTCGATGAAAAGCACACTGACTTCCCGTGGCCAGACCGTGGTTCCGGCGGAAATTCGGCGCCAGTTCGGCCTGACGCCGGCAGATGGCCTGGAGTGGCTGGTGGAGGGCGCGACGATACGCGTGGTTCCGGTCAGGCGCGACCCGGTGGCGGCCTTTCGCGGCCAGGGCAAGGGCGGCGCGGTCAAGCGTTTGCTGGCGGAACGCAAGGTCGATCGGGCGCGCGAGTGAAGCGCTGGCTGCTCGACACCTCGGCCCTGCTTGCCTTGCGCGACGACGAGGCAGGGGCCGACCGGGTCGCGGCGCTGCTGAATCTGGCCCAGGCCGGGCGCACCGAGTGCTATGGCTGCTTCATGTCCCTGATGGAGGTCTATTACCGGGTCTGGAAGGATGAGAGCGAGGCCGCCGGGCGCTTGGCCTACGAGCAATGCCTGTCTTTGCCGATCGAGTGGCTGCACGAATCCTCCGAACTGCTGGAGGCGGCCGCCGCGATCAAGGCGACCAACGCCTTGTCACTGGCCGATGCATGGATCGCGGCCGCGGCAAGCCTCGCCGGCGCGACACTGGTGCACAAGGACCCGGAGTTCGCGGCGCTCAAACTGAAGCAGGAAGTGCTGCCGCTCAAGTAGCCGATGTTATGCCGTCGGCCAGCGGCGCCAGCACGTCGAACACATAGGGAAGGACTGCATTCGCGCTTCGCCGCCACGCACACAACCCACGTCCGGACGATAGGGACTTTCCAGCACCATAGTCGCATCGACGAAGTCCAATCCATGCTTGTCGAGATTGGCTTGCCGCTTGGCTTCGTCCCAGAGGATGTGGGCGCTCATCGGCTTTATTGTGGTAACAATAATTCGGTAAGTCAGGAATTATTGTTACTACAGCCACCTCGGTTGCCAAAACCGGAAGTTGGCGCTGGTGGGACGCCGATTTGGAGGCAACGTCATAGGAACTCGTGGATACGCGACCCGCAGGCCGAGGGCGCCGCCGCCCCATGTGCTCCCACCCTGCGGGTTCCAGGGAGTATGCTTACGGCAAGCAATTCACGCCGACCCCTTTTCGCTGACCCTTTTCGGGCTACGCTCCTCTCCTTTATTAGTGATGACTGCATTTCTCTCGCATGAGCTCTTCCACTTCGTTGGTCACGCGAATCCCAACGATCACGAAGAGAACTTCTCGTTGCTTCGTCGTATTCTTGAGAGTGGTTGCATATCGCATTCGCCACACACGAACGACTGGGGCGCAGTCTCGTACACCGTTGACTTAACAAAGAGTCTTCACTTTGAGCAGCTTGTTGTACCCACGGTCACCTGCTACTGTGATATCCCGCTCGATTCCTTAGCTATCCACATTGTGAAGTACGGCGCGTTTGGCTTGTCCCTCTCAAGACACCATCTAACAAAGTTCGGCGCACGCCCTGTTATCTATGTGCCGGTCCGAGCAGACGACTGGGAAAACTCTCGCGGGGGAGGAACCGCGCTGCTTTCATCGTTGGAGGCGTCATTTCGTGGACTCGTCGCCCAACTTGCCCCACCGATGGAAGACTCAAGCATGAGGTCACTGGTTCCCACAGACGTCCCAGCGACACCTGACGATGCCGTGCATCATCTGAAACGAACCCTTGGCTTGGAAATCTTAGCCTTTATCAAACCGTACGATGCTGCTCTTGACGAGAACGATGCATGCTATTACTACGCCGAGCGCGAATGGCGGAAGTTTGGAAACATGCGCTTTGAGCCAATTGATGTTGTGCACATAGTCGTACACCCTGACTTCATTGAGCGGGCAAAGGTTGAATTTCCTCAATATGCGGAGAAACTTTACACAGCCCCGCCACCGTGAGCGTGCGCGAACTTATGCAATACATTTGCTAGGTTCCATGGGACATATGAATTAGACAGCCGCCACCTCCGCACTCCACTCCTGCAACAAACTCTCGACAGTCGCTTCGACAATCCCTATCCCCTGCCTCGCGCAGAAGCGCCTTTCCTTGTCGGTCGGCGCCGCGATCAAGGCCCAACCGGCTGGCTCTTTCGCTGCGTCGTAGATCAGGTCGGAGAAGACCATGCGTTCGGAATCGCGGTCGAGACGCATGCCCAGCAGCAGGTAGCGCTTGCCCTTTCTATGGGCCTTGACGAAGCCCGGGACGGCGAAGCCGCCCATCAGTTCGGTGATGTAATCGACATAGTCGGCATCCGATGCGATGTAGCTGGATTTCGGCAGCGGCGCGCCCATGGGCTTGAACAGGACGGGCAGGCCAGGGTCGGCCTGCGCCGGGTCGATTTCGGCGTAGCTGTCGCCGTCGTGGGAGAACAGCTTGAAGCGGTAGTCGCTGCCTCCGATGCGGGCACAGCCGAGGATCAGCAGGTGCGGCATATGGGCGTAGCTGTCCTGCAGTTGCGTGTCGCGGTTGATGTCGATCACGTAGGGCGGGGCGATTTCGCCCAGCCAGTGGTGCAGGGCGGCGCGCGTCCATTTGCTGGTGGCATAGGTGGCGTCGAGAAAACGCGTGACGGCGCTGCGGCCGCGCTTGAGTTCGATGTTCATCGCGGCGCGGGGAAATTCGTACATCAGCTTGGGCGCCATCGGCTGGCCGTTGTTCATGGCCAGGATCAGTTGTTCGCCGGTGGCCGGGATGGGCCGGCCGTCGAGTTTCGACTTCACGTCAGAGAGGACGCCGGGGCCGAGATAGGGAACGATGCTGCCGTCGGCGAGGCCGGCCTGCCACTGGTCGAGGAGTTCGCTGGGAATCATATTGTTGTGCTCCGGGTGGGGTAGGCTTGCTCTTGCAAGAAGCACACCCGGCGCGAAACGCAGTCCTGGCAAGGGACCGAGGATGGATTGTCGGACTTGCTACATGAAAGTTGGCGCTGGTGGTACGGCGATCAGGCGCTTGCCAGCCTCACCCGGTATAGCCCGCCGATCACCACGTATTCGTCTTCGGCCTTGAGCATGCCGGGCAGCAGTTGGCTGAAGAAGGCCAGCTTGGGCAGGGGCACGTCGACGCCGAGGATGCTGTCGCCGAACTCGCCGGCGCGTTCGCGCGAGCGCGAGAAGGAACTGATGTTGTTGAGCAATACCACCTTTGCCTCCGGCCCGCTGTGAACGTCACCATCGGCGATGATTTCGTGGTCGCTCAGGCGATTCACGCCGCGGTACAGCCGGATGTGCGTGCGCTGCGGGAACTGCCGCGCGAGTTCGTACTGGCAGTAGGCGTAGAGCAGGTCGAGCTGGGCTTCGAGCGCATTGGTGCCGTAGAGGCCGGCGGCGCGCATCGCGACATAGCGCTGCCAGGCGGCGCTGCCCGGCTCGCGCAGCGATTCGCCGTGATGGCGCGGCATCAGGCCGAAGCGTGACTCGACCCAGCCCTTGAGCACGGCGGCTTCGCGGCCGTCGGGATCGAAGGCCCAGCCGCGCACCACGCGCAGGTAGCTGGCCTTGGCCCGCGATTTCGCCTGGTGTTCGGTTAGGCCGGCTTCCTCGGGATGGCTCAGGCGGAAGTGGGCCTCCATGTAACCGACGAAACGCTTTGACCGTTCCGCGGCGTCCTCGATTTCGTCGAGCAGATCGAGCAGCGGGCGGTGCAGGGCGGCGACGCCATCGATGCAAAGCAGGGTCGGCGCGCGCTGAAAGCTCAGGCCGCCGAGGATGGACGCGGGCAGGTTGCAGCGGTTGATCGGCAGCCGGACCGATTTCGGCAAGGCCGGCGCAGGTGGGTTCCCCTTGTCGGAGCCGCTACAAAGCGGCGCGTCGATGTCGCACATCGCAGGCGCAGCGGATTCCTCGGGTAGCGCGGGAAGCCTTGTCACGTCAGGGTTTACGTGAATTCACAGCGACTGGCACGCTCCGTGCAGTAGTCCTGCCGTGAGCATGGGAATTCAACCCGGCTCCAAAGAATTCAACGCAGGACTTCAACGCAGGACTTCAACGCAGGACCTCAACAAGGAGAGCGCATCATGGCAAAACTTCGTCAGGCCGCCATCTACGGCAAAGGCGGTATCGGCAAGTCTACCACCACGCAAAATCTCGTCGCCGCGCTGGCCGAAGCCGGCAAGAAGGTGATGATCGTCGGCTGCGATCCGAAGGCCGACTCGACCCGCCTGATCCTGCACGCCAAGGCGCAGAACTCGGTCATGGAACTGGCGGCGGAAGCCGGTTCGGTGGAAGACCTCGAACTCGAGGACGTGCTGTCGGTCGGCTACGGCGGCATCAAGTGCGTCGAATCCGGCGGCCCGGAGCCCGGTGTCGGCTGTGCCGGCCGCGGCGTGATCACTGCCATCAACTTCCTTGAGGAAGAAGGCGCTTACACCGACGACCTCGACTTCGTCTTCTACGACGTGCTCGGCGACGTGGTCTGCGGCGGTTTCGCCATGCCGATCCGCGAGAACAAGGCGCAGGAAATCTACATCGTCTGCTCCGGCGA
>JAUYSD010000371.1 GCA_030696505.1 Sulfuritalea sp.
GGTTTCATTGCCACTGCGCGGTTCGATGAAAGAGGGACCATAGGGGTGGACCATAGGGGTCAGAGACATTGGATCTTTCGAACGATAAGTCGCCGGTTCGATATTGCTTCAACTGAAGGAGCCATTTCAAAATATCGGCGCAGGCAATTTGCCGTACCGCCAGCGCCAACTCTTGGCACAGCTTGCCCAAGCCGGGCAATAGGGTCGGCCGAATCAGGCGAAATGCCCCAGGCAGCGCGTACTTGTCGTGGCCTGCGATAACTACGTTTGTTTGGTGCCGTTCGTCGAAGAGGAAGACTGTTTCTTCCTCAAGACCGTAATCCCGAGCCGCAAGGCAACGCGGGACTAATTGAATCAAGGTGAAGCAGATGCCGAAAATTGATGCCTACGAACATGAAGTCCTCGCCGCCTTTGAGAAAGGCCAGTTGAAGTCCGTTGCCACGAAGGCGGAGCTGGCGAAATTCAAGGCTGCGGCGCGCGCTACGGCCATCAAGGACCGCCAGGTCAACATCCGCCTGTCTTCCGGCGATTTGAGCGACATTCAGGTCAAGGCACTTGAGGAAGGTGTGCCGTACCAAACGCTCATTGCCAGCGTTCTTCACAAGTACGTTACGGGCCGTCTGGCCGAGCCGCGCACCACCAAGCAGCCGTCCAAGTCTTCATCAAAGCGCCGTGCAACTTCTGGCAGTTGAGTCGCTATTGGGGTCGGCATGAGGTGGTTCGGCTTTGCCGTCACTCATCGCAACCAAGCGTCCCGGCGGGAACACTCGTGGCGTCTCCGGCAGCGCCGCCGCCATCCGCTTTTCCTATATTAGTGCCATAGTGCCGTCGTGCAGTGAGCAAAGGAGGTGCGATCATGGCAGCGACAGCTACTCAACCCAGCGTAAAAATCATCGGCGCCAACGGGCAGATTTCGCTCGGCAAGCAGTTCGCCGGGCGACAGGTGCTCGTCGAGGAGATGGAACCGGGCGTCTGGCTGGTGAGGACCGCCACGGTGGTTCCCGACAACGAACGCTGGCTGCACCAAGCTCAGTCGGCGGCCCAACTCCAGGAGGCACTGGACTGGGCGCAAAGCAATCCGCCGACTGACCGCAAGGCCGCTGCCGTGCTGGAGAAGCTTCGCGGCAAAGGCTGAGATCGAGCCGACGCTCAGGCTCGATCTGAACAACCCGATCTTTCAGGAAAACCTGCTCACGCTGCAAGAGCCGGAACGGCTCGCCGCACTCGATACTCTCGGCCGCTTGCGGCAAATGACCTGGAACCAGGTGTATCGCGACAAGGGGCTGAACTGGGAGAAGATACTCAGCGTCAGGCCGCCCGCCGGCGTCGATGCCATCTACTCCCTGCGCATCACGCAATCGCGCCGCGCCACCGCCTACCGCGACGGCGACTTCATCCGCCTGCTGACCGTCGCACCGGACCACGACGCAACTTACGGCAGAAAGTAAGGTCCCCGTTCGGCCGCCCATGCATCAAGCCATAGGCGTCAGTACGATACAGTTGTCATCCCCTTCACTCATCGCCGTCAACACCGCAACCACAACGCGTCGAGCATCTGCGCGCCGTGCCGCCGGCGCCAACTCCCGGGCCACGCGGGCGACGCGCTGTTGAGTTGCAACAGCTTGTTCCCACCGAGGCCGGAAGCGGCAGGCTTACAGCCGATGGTCGAGTGAGGTCGTCGGCTGATGCAGTCAGCCAGAAATACAGGCAACAGGCAGCTTCCTGCCCGTGCACCGCTGCCCGCCGGCTTTTGGCACAATCATCCTTCGCTTGAAGAAGGAAACGGCCATGCTCAAGACCTGCCAGGGTAGCTGCCACTGTGAGGTACGGTCCATTGGCGTAGGCCGCGGCACGCCGATGGGCAATATGCTTGGCGTCAACCCGACGGGCCTGCATGACAACTGGCAGAGCGCGCCGGCGGTGTTCAGTCACTTGTGAATTGCGGGCGGAGCTCAGCACATGAGTACAGCGACGGAACGGAACAAGCGCAACGCGATGGCGTTCTATGACCTGATGTTCAACCAGTGCCAGCCCGCAGCCGCCATCGAGCGCTATGCCGGCGCGGCATACACCCAGCACAATCCGCATGTGGCAGACGGCAAGGCGGCATTCATCACCTATTTCGAGCGCATGGCGATCGAGTATCCCGGCAAGCAGGTGGTGTTCAAGCGTGCCGTCGCCGAAGGCGATCTGGTGGTGCTGCACTGCCACCAGGTGTGGCCGACGTTCAAGGACAAGGACTGGGCCGGCATCGACATTTTCCGTTTCGATCCGGATGGAAAAATCGTCGAACACTGGGATGTGCTGCAGGTCGTGCCCGCCGCCTGCGCGCACGAAAACACCATGTTCTGACCGGCGCCGGTGACGTGTGGCCTTTTGCGTTCAGGCAGGGATGGCGCGATGACGAATCGCCGCTTCCCGCAGGCGTCCGACCAGGTCACCCATCTCGCCGACCATGGCAAACGCAAGTTCCAGCGCCACCGCCAGTTCAGCCGGCGTCATCGCGTACTCGTGGGTGATCTGGTTGCGCATCTGGCGGATTTCCTGCCAGCGCATCGACGACGGCAGGAAGCCATAACGCTCCAGCAGATTCAGCAGGTCTACCACCGGTGCCGCTTCGGCCGGCTCGGCCAGCGCATCGACGGCGAAACGCCGGAATAACTGCGTACTCATCGTGTCCTGCAGCTTGGCGAAGCGGTAGGCGAACTGGTCGAGCGTCGCCACCAGATCGGGATTGCGCACCGCGAAGTGTTCGGCGGACAAAGGGCGCGGACAGCGCGCCATCGCCTCGGCCAGTGCTAGCCGATGGGCATCGCATTCGCGGAACAAATCCACCAGTGGTTTCATACCGCCTCCGCCTGTGCGCGCGCCACACGCAGGATGGCGTTCGACGACTGTCCGTCGTCCACCAGGACGTCGATTTTTCGTTCGCCCAGGCGCGCCGCCAGTTCCGCACAAAAACGCAGCCGGCGCGGCACGGCTTCTGTCGCCGGCCATGCACCCGGAATGTACAGGTCAATGTCGCCACCACGCGCGGCGTCGTCGAGCCGCGAGCCGAACAGCTTCGGAGTCACGCCGAAATGGTGCTGGCCCGCCTCGCGGATCGCATCTCTTTCGTTTTGCGTCAAACGCATTCGCCTTGCTCCCCAGCTAGCTTGGTCCTGACCCTATGACGAACCAACAGTGGATATTCTGCCCCAAGGCGTCGCCCAATGTAAAACCCGCTCCGCGTCGATACCTGCGGCGCGAGACCAAACGCTATCGTCGCGCCGGCGCGAGCGGTCAGCGCAGCAGCAGCAGATAGCCCTGGGGCAGGTTGGCGTCGTCGATCAGCAGGGATATCTGCAGCTCGGCGTGGTAGCTGTCGGTGCCCACGGTCCAGTCCAGCGCCTGGCTGTGCACCCGGCCGTCGCGCAGCGCGCCGGGCAGAAGAACTTCAGTGCAGCCCGGCCAGCCCAGCCGCGCCAGCACGTCGCGCAGGTCGCGGCCGGGGGTGGCGAAGTCCTGCAGCTTGGGCATCGTGGCGACCGTCGGGTTGCAGAAAGCGATGCGGCAGGCCCGGTCGGTGGCGACCACCGCGGTGCCGGTGGCCGAACGCAGGATGTTTTCCAGCATCTGTTTCTGGTCCACCACGGTCTGCCGGCTTTCGAGCACTTCCTCCTGGCGCTGCAGCATGTCCTTCAGATAGCTGACGTACTGGCCTTCGAGGCCGCTGACGACTTCGTGGTGGGTCAGCACGCCGCAGACGCTGTCGTTGGCGTCGACCACCGCCAGGCGCCGGATGTGGGCCTGGTCCATGGTCTTCACGGCGTCGTGCAGCAGGTCTGCCTGCTGCACGGTCTTGACCGGCTTGCTCATGGTCTCGGTCAGCGTGAGGCGCTCGGGGTTCTCATGCAGATGGCACAGGCGCACGATGTCGCGCTCGGTCAGCACGCCCAGCGGGCGGCGCGCCGCGTCGACCGCGAAGACGCAGCTGTGGCGGCCCTGATCCATCAGCGCGACCACTTCGGCGACGCTGGCGGATTCCGGCAGCAGGCCGACGTCGCTGGCCATCGCGCCGCCGACGTCGTGGAAGCGCATGTAGTACTCGACGCCGAAATCGCGCAGGATGTCGCCTTCGCTGATCACGCCGACCAGCAGGCCCTCGGCGTCGGTCACGGCGATATGGCGGATGCGGCGTCCGCTCATCAGGTGATAGACATCCATGCAATTCTCGGTCTGCTCCACGGTCACCACCGGCGCCTGCATCAGGTCGGCGCAGCTCAGGCCCTGCAGCCCGCCGACGCGATGCAGGTTGCGCACCACGTCGCGCTCGGTGACGATGCCCAGGGTCAGCCGCTCCTCGACCACCAGCACCGAGCTGACCGATTTGCGATGCATCAGCTCCAGCACCTGGGCCGCGGAAAAATCGGTGCTGACCTCGCATACGGTGCGGATCATCAGTTCGGAAATCGGCTTCTGGTTCGTGTCCATCGGTAGCTTGGTCCTTTCAGGGCGAGGCACGGAAATCCGCAGCCGCGGCCGGCGAAGCGGCAGTATCCCCGGCGCCCGAATTCAAGTCAATCGGCGGCGCAGCGCTCGCGCGGCGCCGTGTCGCCAGCGCCAACTTTCATTAGACTACGGCGTCCCTGCCCCGAGTCTTCGTCGATGTCCCTGCCCCCCGCCCTACTCCTGACCGGCCCCACCGCCAGCGGCAAGACCGCGCTGGCCTTCGAACTGGCGACGCGCTTTCCCTGCGACATCGTCAGCGTCGATTCGGCGCAGGTGTTTCGCGACATGAACGTCGGCACCGCCAAGCCCGACGCCGCGACCCTGGCGCGTTTTCCGCACCGGCTGATCGACCTGATCACGCCCGAGCAGCGCTATTCGGCGGCGGCCTTCCGCAGCGATGCGCTGCGCGAGATCGCGGCGATCACCGCGGCCGGGCGCATCCCGCTGCTGGTCGGCGGCACCATGCTCTACGTCAAGGCGCTGCGCTCCGGCCTGGCCGACCTGCCGCAGGCCGATGCCGGGCTGCGCGCCGTGATCGACGCCGAAGCCGCCCGGCACGGCTGGCCGGCGCTGCATGCCGAGCTGGCGCGGCTCGACCCGGAGACTGCGGCGCGGCTGAAGCCGACCGATGCGCAGCGCATCCAGCGCGCCGTCGAGGTGCTGCGCCTGACCGGGCGCACCCTGGGCAGTTTCTTCGCCGCGCAGCAGGCGCAGGCCCTGCCCTGCCGCCTGCTGGCGCTGGCGCTGGTGCCCGGCGAGCGCAGCGTGCTGCACCGGCGCATCGAACAGCGCTTCGATGCCATGCTGAATTCCGGCCTGGTCGAGGAAGTGCTGATGTTGCGCGAAAAGTACCGGCTCGACGGCGGCCTGCCCTCGATGCGCTGCGTCGGTTACCGCCAGGTCTGGGACATGCTGGAAGGCACATTGCCGCGCGCCGAACTGCGCGACCGCGGCGTCTTCGCCACGCGCCAGTTCGCCAAACGGCAACTGACCTGGCTCAAGAGCATGGATGACATGCAGATTGTCGATCCGCTGGCCGCGGACCCGACGGCGGCGGTGCTGGCGGCTGTTGCCGCCCATTTGCAGGCCTAGGTTCTGCTCCGGGGCCGGCTGCAGCCGGCCGGGCTGGAGGCGGACTGAAGTCCGCCCCGCAACTAGACGACGACGGTCTGCGCCTGCCCGGCGCCGCGCGCCGCGATGTGGCCGAGCAGATAGACCTGCTCGCCGGCGGCCGCCAGCAGCTGCATCGCCGCGCCGGCATCGGCTTCGGCGACGATCACCACCATGCCGATGCCGCAGTTGAAGACCCGGTGCATTTCGGCGTCGGCCACCTGGCCTTCGCGCTGCAGCCACTGGAACAGCGGCGGCAGCGGCCACTGGCTGCGCTCGATGATCGCCGTCAGGTGCTCGCCAAGCACGCGCGGAATGTTCTCGGTGAGGCCGCCGCCGGTGATGTGCGCCATGCCCTTCACCGGCATCGCCTGGATCAGCGCCAGCAGCGGCTTGACGTAGATGCGCGTGGGCGCCATCACCGCGTCCTGCAGCGGCACGCCGCCGATTTTCAGCGCGGCATCGGGCTGCGCCCGCTCGATGATGCGGCGGATCAGCGAATAGCCGTTGGAATGGGCGCCGGAGGACGCCAGGCCGAGCACCACGTCGCCCGGCCGGATCGATTTGCCGTCGATGATGGCGGACTTTTCCACGGCACCCACGGCGAAGCCGGCCAGGTCGTATTCGCCTTCCGGGTACATGCTCGGCATCTCGGCCGTCTCGCCGCCGATCAGCGCGCAGCCGGCCAGTTCGCAGCCGCGGGCAATGCCTTCGATCACCGTCGCCGCGGTATTCACGTCGAGTCTGCCGCAGGCGAAGTAGTCGAGGAAGAACAGCGGCTCCGCGCCCTGCACCAGGATGTCATTGACGCTCATCGCCACCAGGTCCTGGCCGACGGTGTCGTGGCGCTGCCACTGGAAGGCCAGCTTGAGCTTGGTGCCGACGCCGTCGGTGCCGGAGACCAGCACCGGATCGCGGAATTTCTTCGAAATCTCGAACAGCGCGCCGAAGCCGCCGATGCCGGCCAGCACTTCCGGCCGCATGGTGCGCCTGGCCGCCGGCTTGATGCGTTCGACCAGGGCATCGCCGGCATCGATATCCACGCCGGCATCGCGGTAGGTGAGCGGGGATGATGAAGAGGTGGAGGCAGTCAAGATGCAATCCTTGAAGTAGCGGACGGAATGAGCGGGAGGGGCGCGGTTTGGCGCCGGATCGGCGATAATTCGCGCTGCCTAATACAGCGAAGCCGCGGATTTTACCGGAAATGACTGCGCCACTCGACGCCAAGCACAGCGACCGCCTGCAAACCACCCTGTGGGTCGCGGCCGGCCTCGCGATCCTCGCGCTGCTGTATGCGCTGTCGCCGATCCTGACGCCCTTCCTGCTGGCGGGCATCCTCGCCTATATCTGCAATCCGGTGACCGATCGCATCGCGCGCGCCGGCGTGCCGCGCCTGCTGGCCGTGGTGCTGGTGATCCTGGCGCTGGCGGCGCTCGGCGCCGGCCTGATCCTGATCATCCTGCCGCTGCTCTACGAGGAAGCCGCGGTGCTCGCCGCGCGCGCCCCCGAGGCGCTGGCGCTGGCCAATGAAAAGCTGGCGCCCTGGCTGCGGCAGAACTTCGGCATCCGGCTGCGCTTCGATTCCGCCTCGCTGCAGAAGCTCGCCGCCGGCAACTGGGACACCGTGCAGGTGGTCCTCGAACGCATTTATGGCTCGCTCAAGATCGGCGGCGTGGCCCTGGTCGGCCTCGCCGTGAACCTGCTGCTGGCGCCGGTGGTGCTGTTCTACCTGCTGCTCGACGGCGACGGCATGACGCAGCGCCTGGCCGGCATCATCCCGCGGCCCTGGCACGACAAGCTGCTCGCGGTGGCCACCGACATCGACGCCGTGCTCTCGCAATACCTGCGCGGCCAGATCCTGGTCATGGCCATCCTCGCCGCCTACTACTGCATCGCACTGTGGCTGGCCGACATTCCCTCGGCGCTGTCGATCGGCGTCGTCACCGGCCTGCTGATTTTCATCCCCTATCTCGGCTATGCCACCGGCCTGATCCTGGCGCTGCTGGTCGCCGCGCTGCAGTTCGCCGGCTGGGGGCCGATCGTCGCGGTGCTGATCGTGTATGGCATCGGCCAGTTGCTGGAAAGCTTCGTACTGACGCCCTTCCTGGTCGGCGAACGCATCGGCCTGCATCCCCTGGCGGCGATCTTCGCCCTGATGGCCTTCGGCCAGCTGTTCGGCTTCTTCGGCGTGCTGGCCGCGCTGCCCGCCTCGGCCGCGCTGCTGGTCGGCCTGCGCGAAGTGCGCACGCTGTATCTGGCCAGCGGTTTCTACCAGGGGCGCTGAATGGAAACGCCGCAACGCCAGTTGCTGCTCGACCTCAAGCCCGAGCAGCCGCCGACGCTGAACAACTTCGTCACCGGCGCCAACGGCGAACTGCTGCGGCGCCTGCGCAACCTGACCGAAGCGCACAGTTTCGACGCGCTCTACATCTGGGGCACGCCGGGCGGCGGCAAGAGCCACCTGCTGGCCGCCACCGCCGCCGCCGCGGCCGGACAGCGCCCGGTGAGCTACCTGCAGGGCGCGCAGGCCGGGGACGAACGGGCGCTTGCCTCGGGCAGCCTGCTGGTGATCGACGACGTGCAGCAGCTCGGGCCTGAAGCCCAGATCGCGCTATTCCGCGCCTTCAACGCCGCGCGCTTCCTCGGCCTGGCCCTGCTGCTGGCCGGCGACCAGCCGCCGCTGCGCCTGGCGCTGCGCGAAGACCTGCGTACCCGCATCGGCCAGTCACTGATCTACGAAATCCAGCCGCTCTCCGACGAAGAAAAAGCCGCCGCGCTGCAGCGCCATGCCGTCGAGCGCGGCATGCTGATGGATCCCGGCGTGGTGCACTATCTGCTGCGCCACGGCCGCCGCGACCTGCCCTCGCTGATGGCCATGCTGAACCATCTCGACCGCGCCTCGCTGGAACAGAAACGCCCGCCGACGCTGCCCCTGCTGCGCGAACTGATGCAAACCACTCTTGATCTCGACAAGCCATGAACCTCGCCCTCTTCGACCTCGACAACACCCTGCTCTCCGGCGATTCGGATTTCGAATGGGCACAGTTCCTGATCGGCAAAGGCGTGCTCGACCGCGAGGTGCATGAAGCGCGCAACCTCGAATTCTTCGAGCAGTACAAGGCCGGCACGCTGGACATCCATGCCTTCCTCGATTTCCAGCTGGCGCCGTTGTCGCGCCATGCCCGCAGCGAACTCGACGCCTGGCACGCAGAGTTCCTCGCCACGCGGATCCGGCCGCAGATCAGCGCCGCGGCGCGCGCGCTGGTGGCGAAGCACGCCGCGGCCGGCGACCTGCTGGCCATCGTCACCGCCACCAACAGCTTCGTCACCGGGCCGATCGCCCGCGAATTCGGCATTCCGCACCTGATCGCGACCATACCGGCGCAGGAGAACGGCCGCTTCACCGGCCAGCCGCGCGGCACGCCCTCCTTCCGCGAAGGCAAGATAAGCCGCGTCGAGGCCTGGCTGGAATCGCTCGGCCTGTGGCTCGGCAGCTTCGAGCAAAGCTGGTTCTACAGCGATTCGCACAACGACCTGCCGCTGCTGGAAAAAGTCACGCATCCGGTGGCGGTCGATGCCGACGCCACACTAACGAAAGCGGCCGCCGAACGCGGCTGGCCGCGGATCAGCCTGCGCGTCTAGCGCCGTTAGCCGGGCTGCAACCGCCGCGCCGCGGGTTTGCCAACAGCGGCGCCCGATTCGGGTATACTCCGCCCCCTGCAAACGGCGGTGAGCCCATGTTCATCGCCGTTTTCGGAGACGTGGCCGAGTGGTCGAAGGCACGCCCCTGCTAAGGGCGCATCTGGGCAAAACCTGGATCCAGGGTTCGAATCCCTGCGTCTCCGCCAGTAACAGCAAGGTACGCCAACGCGAACTGTCTTAAGTTGGCGTACCAAATCACTGAAACCCCTTGCCACAAGGGGTTCCGGGCAATACCTCATGACCTCCCAGGATTTTGACGAGACTGAACTGAACCGTTCAGATGAGGTTTTTTTCGTCTCTTGGTACCCACAATTCTGTACTTCAAACTGTCGTTAGTGCAGGTTTTTGGCCATCTCTTGGAAATGGCTGCGGTTTGTTGGACTGGTTGATCAGTCCCTTTCTTCCTTGGCCTGGCAGTTTGCGGGTGTATTGTCGTCTGCGGGAGGTTAAGTTTTCGTTGCAGACCGGCGATCAGGATGCGCAGTAGATCCTCACCTTGCTCCTTGGCAGTCATCTTCCTGACGTCGTCGTGTTTGAACGTCAGGGGGTCGTAGCCGTCATTCGGTTTGCGCTTGTTCTTGCTGGCGGGTGGTTTCATGATTTGAAATCAAGGAGCCTACCCTGCGTAGCTATACAATGCGCATAAGCCGGTGGGTCAATTCAGGAGCACGTGGCAGAGTGAAAAACGCCAAGTTTGAAAAATTCGGGCGGATGCAGCGCCAGTACCATCGACACCATCCGTGGCGTTTGTCGCAAGGTGGGCTGTTCATTCCTCATTCATATGCGGAAACCAAGTCTGACGGCCTGTCCTGGTGGGATGACGTAGGCTTCATCCTGAATGGTCGGCGAGTCATCGTCTGGTGGCAACATCCACGTCAAATCTATTCGGATGCGATTGACGATCAGTCCAGGGAGGAAGCCGGAGACAATCCTGGCGATAACTGGCTATCTGACGGCAGCACAACCAACTATCGGCGAGTTGGAAAATCCCGAAAGAAGATCGTCAGCTACACGAGCCGCCAACCATCGCAAGAGCAACAGAAGTATTACGACACGCTACGGGAGAATCGCAAACGCCTATCGAGAGACGGCATCGATTTTGAGATCACAACATCCTGGAAGCGAGAGCGCCTGTCCTGGGCGACGGGTGTCAACCTTGTTGTTCCACTGGAAGTGCGTAACGAAACCGAGTTGGCCTTGGTTGCAAAGCTTGCGCGTCGCCTGATGCTTGGGCAAACGACGCTGGAAGCGGAATTTCCCGGATACCGATTCGGTAAGACAGATTGGCTGCGTTAGCAGGATTTGCGATGACGCCGGTGCGGATCAAGCAGGCGGTGAGTCGGTCGATCGCTTGCTCCGGATTCGCAGAACGCAGTGGGCCAGAATGATTGCGATTTGGCGCGGTGGAGTTATGGGGTAGGCAGGTACCTGCACATCGGATTCCTCTTGGTCTCGTGGTGTCCGCATAAATCCAGTAACCAAGGGAAGAAGTCAAGGTTGCAACCCTGTTGTCGCGACCGTTCGGGACGTTCCTGTTTTGGCGTAACGGAACTTGCTACACTAAGTTATCAGCAGTTGATACAATGAGTCATGCGTGAAGACCACGGAATAGCCAACCTGCTAGACCTACACGATCAGATCATTGATCAGGATGGTGGCTATTGGATGAAGATCGAGGCTTGGCGTGTCGAGGTAACACCAGACGTCCCACACGGAGTCCGCTATTCCCTGACGCTCCACGAGCCTTACGGAAAGCGGATTCTAGGGTACGACAACGCGCATGCGGTAAAGCCGCCGAAGAAGTTCAAGTATGCCGGGCAGCGCCTGACCTACGATCACAAGCATCGGCATGTGAGCGACAAAGGCGTGCCCTACGAGTTTCAGGATGCACAGCAACTCCTGATCGACTTTTTCAACGAAGTCGACCGGGTTCTGAAGGAGGCAAGACAGAAATGAAAGCCATCGTGATCGGCATCATGCCGCAAGACAAAATTCGGGAGAGGGTCTTGGCGATTGCTCGCGGCGAGCACAAGCCAAAGTCGGGCGAACCGAAAATCTGGTTCACCTCAATGCGCTCTCTCGCCGAGGTGTTGAGCGATGAGAATCGTGCATTGCTTCAGGTGATCAAGGAGACGAATCCGCAGTCCATCACGTCCCTGGCCGAAACGACCGGACGCAAGCCGGGCAATCTCTCGCGCACCCTCAAGACGATGTCGAACTACGGCATTGTTGAGATGAAGCGCGAGCGCAACCATGTGCGTCCGGTTGCCAAAGCGACCGAATTCAGGATTGTTGCTTGAGTGACACCATCGTTAAATCAACAGGATGCTGCGTAGACGATTTGCGTTGGCATACCTCTTGGTCCGCCAGTGAATCAGGCAAAACGCCCCGCGAGGGGCGTTTTGCTTTTCTCGCCATTGCCATAGCCATCGCTCGACCGCATGCGCAGTGACATGCTTGCTTGCCATGTTCCGGCTTTTGGCTTACAAAACCGGGACAATCGGAATTGCGCGTTGGGAACGCGCGCATCGTGTTTCATTGCGATCGCTGCCGACTCATTTTCTTGACCGCACACTGTTGCGGAGCCGATGGGATTCATGAGCACCTTCGCCGTCATATCGGATGTACATGGAAATCTCGAGGCGCTGCAGGCGGTCCTCGCCGAAATCGATCGACTGAAGATCGGAGCCGTTTATTCATTGGGCGACGTCGTCGGGTACGGCCCCGATCCCGAGGCCTGCGTGCTGCTTACCGAGAGCCGCTGCTGCCTGCGCCTGATGGGGAATCATGAACATGCCCTGCTCCATCCCGCTGCCGGGCCCAGCTTCACTGCTCACGCCCGGCAAGCCATCGACTGGACGCGCCAGCGTATCCGGCAGGCGGGCCTGCTCGACCGCCTCGGCGAGTCGGCGCCCAGTCATCAGAAGCGGGACTTGCTTTTCGCCCACGGCGCGGTGCGCAACACCCTCCATGAATATCTCAGGGAAGCGGACCGCCATGGCCACTCGACCTTCGACGAACTGGTGGCGTCCCTCGAAAATGACTTCGTGCACTTTCGCATCTGCTTCGTCGGCCACAACCACAAGCCGTTTCTGGCCACCGCCGAAGGCTTCCTTCATCCGCACCGGGGAATGCACGAATTTCATGTAGCGAAGGAAGAGCGGCTCTACGTCAGCGTCGGTTCGGTGGGCCAGCCGCGGGACGGCGATCCCCGGGCGTGTTTTGCCAGCTTCGACGGTTCGCGCGTGAGCTTCCATCGCGTTGCGTATGCCTACGCCACGACTGCCGAGAAGATCCGCGCCTGCGGCCTGCCGGAGAAGCTCGCCGACCGGCTCGCCGTCGGCAAATAGCATGTACGACGAAGCCCGCCTGGAGGAATTCATCCGCGGCGCGTCGAGGCTTCCGGTAATGCCCAAGGTCACCATCCGGCTGCTGAAAGCCCTGGATACGCCGCAGGTGTCCGCGCAGGAAATCGCCGGCATCATCGAGGCGGAACCGTCGATGAGCGCGCGGCTGCTGAAACTCGCCAATTCGTCTTTCTACAGCCAGCGCGGCCGGATCTCGCAAATCAGCAGGGCGGCGACCGTTCTCGGCTCGAAAACCATACGCAGCTTCGCCTTGGCGGTATGGACGCACACGCTGCAAGCGCAGGCCAGGAACAGCGACGAACTGCGGTTGATGGCGCCGCTGCTGGCCCACGGTCTCGCCACCGCGATCGCCGCCCGGACGCTGGCCGAGCGGGTCGATCCGGGCCAGGGCGAAGATTGCTTCATGGCGGGACTGCTGCACGACATCGGGCGCGTCGCGCTGGTCGCCCAGCTGGGCGGGAAATACCAGACCGGGATTGTCGATCCGGCGCAAGGCGAAGGCGTGCTGCTGCACCAAAGGGAAGCCGATATCCTCGGCTTCGACCACCGCGTGCTCGGCGCGGCGCTCATGGCCTCATGGGCGCTGCCGCCTTTTCTTGCCCATGTCGCAGAAAAGCACCACGACAGCGGAATCGTTCCGGAACAGGATTTTCACGTTGCAGCCGTGGCCCTGGCCGACAGCCTGGCGACGCGCCTGGGTTTCAACATCGCACTCGACGTGCCGCGCCCCGCGCAGCCCGAACTTGCGGCTTTCTTTGGGCTCGCCGACGACAATGTCATCGCCGGGTTTCTTGAGCTTTGCCTGGCAAGATTCAAAGTGTTCAGCGCGGTGCTCGCTGCGGGCCACTGAAATCCCGCGGGCCAGGGCGCTCTGACGGAGAAGCGGCGCACCGCGTTGCCGCCGTGCCGCCAGCGCCGACTCCTGACCGCTTTCACGTCGAGACCTCCAGCGCAGGAAGCTCTTGTCAGTTCCCCCGAACCGGCTCACCTTTCTGGAGAATGCTGTCGTAGATATGCAGGTCGTTGAGCGAGAAGCAGCAGAAGATGACTTCCTCAAGCGCGGCGAATTCTCCGAGTGCGGAACGCACCGTCGACACGGCAAGCCGGGCGGCCAGTTCGACGGGGTAGCCGTAGATGCCGGTGCTGATGCCCGGGAAGGCGATCGAATGCAGGCCGTGCGACGCAGCGAGAGCCAGCGAGCGCCGATAGCAGGAGGCCAGGAGTTCGGCTTCGCCGCTGCTGCCGCCGCGCCAGACCGGCCCCACGGCGTGGATGACGTGCCTGGCCGGCAGTCGATAGCCCCTGGTCAGCCTGGCGTCGCCGGTGTCGCAGCCGCCCAGCAGGCGGCATTCCTGCAGCAGTTCGGGTCCGGCGGCGCGGTGGATCGCGCCGTCGACGCCGCCGCCGCCGAGCAGCGAGGAGTTCGCCGCATTGACGATGGCATCTACCACCAGCGTGGTGATGTCGGCCCGCAGTGCGCGAAGTAGGGTTGGCATGAGCGATAAGGGATCGGTTGTCGGGTTCGACAAGTCGGCGCGGACAGGATAGCAATTTCTGCGCTGATCGAAAATCGATGCTGCCGCCGAGTTCATGGGGCCGCCCGCCAGGGCCTTGCCCGATTTGAATTCGACCGGCCATTGTTTTACTATTAAAGCATTCCACAAGCCGGGTGCCGCATGATCGGCCCAGCTCCCGCGAGCAGGCCAGGGCCGCCCTGCTAGGCATGAAACGCCTGGATATCGCGACTTTGCAAAGTGCCTTTGACGGCGGCTGATCCCGCCCGACGACAACCCGACCTCATGGAGGATCTGCCATGGCCCGCGTCAGCACCTACCTCAATTTCCCGCGTTCGACCGAAGCGGCTTTCCTCTTCTACCGGTCGGTCTTCGGCACCGAATTCCCGATGCCCATCGCCCGCTTCAAGGAC
>JAUYSD010000266.1 GCA_030696505.1 Sulfuritalea sp.
CGTCTGCGTCAGCGACGCGATATGGGCCGGTCCGGAATCGTTGCTCACCAGCAGACGGGTTTGCGCAAACAAGGCCGGCAGCTCAACGACCGACAGCGCACCGGCCAGACTGGCGCAACGCGGCGAAGCCACCGCCGTCGCCATCGCCTGCACCGTCGCGACTTCGGCCGGCGCGCCGATGATGCCGATGCACAGTTGCGGATACCGCTCCAGCAGTCGGCGCGCCAGCTCGATGTAGCGCAGCAGCGGCCAGCGTCGTTGCGGCAGCAGATCGCCGGCATTGGGATTGAACAGCAGCAGGCTGCCGACGTCGCCCGGAAAACATTCCGCCAACACGGCACGCACCCGCTCGCCGCCCGCCGCAGCGGTCGCATCGGTCGCCGCGGGCAGCCGCGCGCGCCATGCCTGTTCGGCCTGTATCCGATCCGCCGGCACCTCGTGGGGTAACAGCGCCGCCGCCAGCGCCAGGCAGTTTTCGCTCATGTGCCTGTCGCTGCGATACGGGACGGGCAGGCTGTGCAGGCGGCCACGATAGGCGCCCGCGTGCGTGTAGCCGGCCCGCAGGCGGGCGCCGGCGAGCCAGCCGAGCAGTGCCGAGAATCGCGAGCAGGGCTCGAAATCGATCGCCGCATCGAAGCGCAGAGGCCAGGCCCAGCGCAGGAAACGCAGAAAGTCCCAGGTAAAAATCCACGGATTCTGCGTGCGCCAGAGGAACACCCGGTCGCCTGGCGCCAGGCCCGCCACCGCCAGGCAGTCGCCGTTGCGCGCGAAGCTGACGAACCAGGGCTGCACGCCGCGCAGCTGCAACCAATGCACGGCGGGAGCGGCCAGCACCAGGCTGCCCATTTCGGCCAGCTGGATGCACAACACGCGCCGCGGCCGCGCCCCAGCAGCGGCCGGCGCCCACCGGCTGCGCCAGCGCGCGCCCAGCGACAGCAGAAAGCACAGCGGAACGCCGAGCCAGCGGTCCAGCCAGCGCATGGTATCGGTGCTCATCGTCCGGTCTTGCACCCCATGGAACCGCAGCAATCGTCAGGCATGAACGTCCATCGCCGTGGCGCCAGCGCCAACTCTTGAAGCCCATGCCGCGACCGGCGAAATGCCGTAGCGCGACGCCCTGAGGTAGCATCCGGCGTCATGGGAAACCCCTCGGAAATTTCGCGCACGCCCTCTCGACGCTGGATGCTGCTGGGTCTGGCTATTTTCATGGGCTACCTGATTACCGTTGCCGTGATTCATCGTGATGGCCGACAAGCCGCCGCAGAGGGCGAAACCCCGCTGCTGACGGATTTCACCTCGCTTTATGCGGCCTCGATGCTGGTGCGCCAGCAAGCCGCCGTTGATCTTTACCGCCCGCGGGAAATGTATCAGGCCAGCCTGCTCGCGGCACAGGCCGCCTACGACGGCAAGCTTAGCGAAAAACAGGCCAGGGCAATAGGCTTTCACCCCTGGATGTATCCGCCGACCTTCATTCCGGCGGCGATTCCGCTGGCCTACCTGCCCTACCTGTTCGCCTGGCTGGCCTGGCTGGCCGTCACCTCGATTCCCTACCTGCTGGCCATGCGGGCGATCCTCAAAGACCAGAGCTTCTGGCTCATCGCGCTCGCTGCACCGCCGGTTTTCTACAACATCATGTACGGCCAGACCGGCTTTCTGACCGCCGGACTGATCGGCCTGGGCCTGGTCTGGCTGCAGCCGCGCCCTGTGCTGGCGGGAATCTGCATCGGGCTGGCCAGCGTCAAGCCGCATTTCGGCCTGTTGATTCCGATTGCATTGATCTGCGGCGCGCACTGGAAGGCATTCTGGACCGCGGTGATGACGGTGATCGTGAGCGCCATCGCGGCAGGTCTGCTGTTCGGTGCCGACTCCTGGTTCGGCTTCATCGGCACGCTGTTGTCGAATATGCGCGGCTTCGAGCAGGGTGCCTACAACTGGAGCGTCATGCCCTCGGTACTCGGCGCCTTGCACCAGGCCGGGCTCGATCTGGGCTGGGCCTGGCGCGGGCAGATACTGGCCGCCGCTGTGGCGCTGGCGGCAGTCGGCTGGGCCTGGTGGTCGCAACCCGGGCGCACGTCCTTGCCCGGACTCGATGCGGCGATTCTATGCTTGGCGACACTGCTGGCCGTACCCATGGTCTATCTTTACGACCTGATGCTGCTGGTGCCGGCGATCGCCTGGTTGTGGGTCGACATGCGCGATCGCGGTTATCGAAAGTGGGAACTGCTGCTACTCACTGTTTGCAGCGCGGGCCTCATCGGCTTGCGCGAAATCGGCGCGGCCGGCCCCATGGTCGGCGTTGCGCTGAACTTCGCGCTGCTTTACCTGGCCGTCTCGCGACGGGTCGAGGCCAAGCGTCGAGTCGCTGCTTGACCGCTCCGCCGCTTACGGCGGATTCGTGCACATGTTGGTCATCCAGGTCTTGCCGCTGCCCGTGGTATTCGTGGTGCTGCCCTGACTGTTGGGTTTGAGCAGGCCGTTCGCCGTGGTCTTGGCCGTGCTCGATGTCCCGCAATTGCCTTCATCCCATTGCCCGGCACGGGCAAAGCTGCGGATCTTGAGCTTGGCTTGCAGGTAGTAGGGGCCCTGCGTGTAGTTGTTGCTGTTGCCACCGATCGCGATTTCAAAGCTGCTGCCCGCGGCAAAGCCCGCCTCCTCGCCGACGTCGTTCAGATTGACCAGCAAGGCCTTGTTCTTCCAGCCGTGGGGCACGGCGACGTGGCACCAGGTGCACTCCAGCGGTGAGGTGCCCCTGGTGATGTGAAAACTATGCAGGTTGCCGTCGCCCGAACCGCAGCAGAATCCGGATGAACTGGTCGGATTGTGGCACTTGGTGCAGAGAGGCCCGTTGCTGGACGAGCTTTCCTGGGTCCAGTCCCCCTTGAGGATAAAGGGCTTGGCCGATCCATGGGGACCCCAGGGACTTCCGGTGCCGGTCGAAGTGCCGGTGCCGGCGAGGGTTCCGTCCGGCACGACGGAGGTCGTCGAGGTGACATTCGATCCATGGCAGTCGGAACAATACATGGTCTGGCTGCCGACGGCATTGCTCCACGGCAAGCGGAAGGCGCTGGTGGCCGTCAGCGCACGCAAGGTCGCGGTACGCCCGGTCGGCTTCATCACCGGATGCCAGGAGCGATGATTATGCCGGTCATAACCTATCGCTCCAGCTTCGTCGCCGAGTTCTATGCATCCGCTTCCGGGACAGGTATCTGTATTCGACTCGGTGTCGTGCCCGGTCGGCCCATGAAACTCGCGCGCCTGATCGGTGTATTGGGCCAGACCGTTGGTGCCGATCGAGGTGCCAGCCGTCGGCGGACTGGCGCCGTAGGCATAGGAGGAGTGGCATTTGAGACAGACCTGATACTCGCGGGTGACGTAAGCCTTGGTGTCCGGATAGGTGGTCACGTCGGTTGTCGACAGGCTGTCGCTGCCGGGGTCGCCGCGGCGCACGGTGTAATAGCTCTGGGGGATCGCCGTATTGAACTTGCTGGCGTCGGTGTAGCTATAGAGCGGCTCGACGCCCCAGGCGCCGCGCAGGACACCTGACGCCACGTTGTTGTGGGTAAAGCCGCTGATGTCCTTGTGGAAATGGGTGCCTTCCTTGTCGTCCTGCTGCGCCGCCGGATTGATCCCCGCGGTGAATGTGCCCGTGGTGCTGACCTTGCCGTCGAGGCGATGCAGCCGCACCACGCGATGCGGGTTGTGGCAGTCGGTGCATTCCGCATGCCGGTTGGCCAGCAGGGTCTGGCGCTCGACCATGTCCGCGCCGCACTTGGCTATCCCGCCGGGGCAGTCAGTGGTGTTGTTGCCACCGATGTCATGTATCTCGGAGGCGTTGGTGAGCGGCATCTTGTAGGTCGATTGAAAATCGGTATAGATGTCCGGCACGGAATCGACATTGCCGAGAATCGAGGTGGCCAGGGGCCGATGGCACTGATAGCAGGTCTCTTCGAGCTTGGAGACTCCGCTGGTTGCCCCCTGGCGGGTCAAACGGCGCGCGCCGCTCACGGTATGGGTATCGTGGCAGTTCAGGCAGGCAACCTTCCACACCGGCATGCCCTGGGGGAACTGCCTGGTATCGGCCGCGCCGGAGGTATAGGCCTGCGTCGCGATGTTCGAATTGGCATGCGAGGAATAGGCCCAGCTGAAGGAATTGGCCGCCGTGCCGTCGTTGCCTTTTTGATGGCAGGACAGGCACACGATGTCATTCGCATCGCTGTAGGATTCGCTGGGCTGCGCCATCTGGAAGCGGTTGCGGCGCAGGAACTTGATGTTGCGCTCCTTGGTGATGACAGCTGCGTCGGCCGCATCGGTGGTGAGCGTGGTCTCGCGGATGTGCGGATCGTGGCAGGTGGTGCATTGCATCTGGCCGGTGCCGCCGCCAGTGCCCGACGTTGTCTCCAGCGGCAGTACCGGGCGCGTCGATGTGGACCCGTACAGCCCGGTCCCCGAAGTGCTGCTGCCGAGGCCGCTGCCCTGGCCGCCGCCGCGCGTGCCCACCAGGGGATGGGTGCCATTGATCAGCGGCATCGATGCCAGGGGACGCAGTTCGCCGTCCTGACTGGTCAATGCCGTGCTGTAGGTGATTGAAATCGGATGGTCGTTGGCCAGATTCTGTCCAAGATTGCGCGTATAGCCCTCGCTGCCCGCTGGCATCGTGGTCGACGTGCTGCCGCCGACTTCGATCGCGCTGCCGAATCCCGAGCCTGGAGCGTTGATGACATTGCCCAGCGCGATGGTGCCGTCATGACAGGAAAGGCACAGCTTGGAACTACCCAGAGGCTGGCCGCTCCAGCCGGCCTGAATCGACGCCATCCGGGCATCCAGCGATTCGCTGCTGTAGGGCGTGTAGGTCGCCGCATACGTCGCCGCCGTGTCGGCGGCACCGCCTATCTTGCGATTCCATAGCGGCGCAACCGCTGAGGCATTGGCGCCATGCGGCGTGTGGCAAAAGACACAGACCTGGGTTTCGCTCGACGATTTGGTGTTGCCGGTGGCGCCGCTGGAGGACAGGTTGTGCTTGGTGTTGCGCACATCCGACTGACGAGCCGCATGGACGGAAGACACCGCCAGAATGCCGCAAGCCGCCAGCAGGATCAGCGGCCGCAGGAGACTATTCACTCTCTGCACCTCCACCGAGAAACTGGAACACAGACACGCGGCTGTTCAGGGTGTCGGCCACATAGACACGGTTGTGCGCATCGGTCCAGACTCCCGCAGGGAGATGAAACTTGCCCGGTTCGCTGCCGACACCGCCGATCGACATCAGGAATTCACCTTTCGGGTTATAAATCAGCAAGTGATCGTAAAAGGACTCGATGACATAAATATTGCCTTCGCTATCCGCGGCCACGCCCTTGGGCCTCACCATGTTGCCCACGAACATGCCCAGCTTCCCAACCGTAGCAAGATGCTTGCCGGTCTCGGCCGACAGGGTCTGGATCCGCGCGTTGATCGTATCCGCAACGTATAGCTTCTGGTGGCCGACCGCGATATAGGTCGGGAAGTTGAATTCTCCCGGCCCTTCGCCGCGCTCTCCCCACACATCCAGAAGCTTGCCCTGCAAGTCGAACAGCTTGACCTGATGGTCGGCGGTATCCACCACGTAAATCCGCCGCGTCGACGGGTCGTAAGCCACACCCGTCGGACGGGTCAAATGGCCCTTGCCGATGGCTTCCAGCGCATTGCCCTCTCTATCCAGACGCGCCACCAGCCCCAGCTCGCTGTCGGTGACAAACACTGTGCCGTCGGGGCCCAGGGCGATCCCTATCGGACTGATGAAATTGCGCGCCCCCTCAGCCTGCTGCCAAAGTTTCAGCGTGCCTTCCATTTCGTTGAAGACGAATACCGAGGGCGTTCCGCGATCCGTGACCAGGACGCGCCCCGCTTCATCGACCACGCCGGATTGCGGCCGGTAGAGTTCCCGGGGCGGCGCTTCGCCCTTGATGAATTCGAGAACCCGCCCGATCGCATCGAACAGGCCGCCGCCTTCGGATTCGGGCTTTGTAAAATTGCGGTCGCCGTAGAGGTGGCCGAGATAAACATATCGGGGCACCACGCCATCGCTTTCCGGCGGAAACATCAGGTGCGTGGCCTGGATCTTGTCGACATCCAGCGCAAAAATGGCTTTGCTGGGCGCACCGGCGCAACCGGACAAGGCGCCCACCAGAAATATCGTGAGGAGTAGGGATTGCAGATGCATTAGCGCCGGCGCCGTCGTATGCGAAAAACTGCAGCCGTCCGGCTGGCGCCGTCGGCTACATACATCATGCCACCATATACCGATATCTGCTCCGGGGAGATGAGATTGAGTTGCTGCGGCAGCAGCTTTTCCAATCCGCCTTCGAAAACCCGCGAAATGCTGCGGTCGAACCCGTCAAGGACGTAGATCTCACCCCTGTCCGCCACGAGAGCTTTGGGCTGACGAATCTGCCCGGGGGCAAGCTTGCGTACCAGACGCCGGTCGCGCCACTCATTCACACACTGACACTGCGCGTCAGCCGTCAGCAGCCTGTCGCCGTCAAGAGCCACCGGCCCCGCGGCATCGAGTTGCAGATGCGCGATCGCCAGGCGCCCCACGGGTTCCACCTGATCCAGATACCGGGTCAGCGAATCCACGGCGAATACCCGTCCACTCAATGGGTCCACATCGAAATCCAGGTAGTGGCTGGCGGGCAAGCGCGGCTGCATTGGAGACGGCAACTGACCCAGCATCGAGTAGCGCTGAATCACGCCCAGAACCCCATCGAGGATATACACCTCGCCGCCGGCGCCCGCACGCAGCCGGCTGGAAGTATTGATCCGCACTCCCGGCACGGCGGCCATCATGCCGCCGGCATGCTGATAGCGAAACAATCGGCCATGACCGGCATCGGCGACGAAAAGTGCCCCGAGGCTGGCCACCACGGCCACCGGATACAGGAAGGGGACATGGCGTTCATTGCCGCCCGGCAAGGGCATGCCGCTGGGATCGACCTTGTCGGTGAGGCGGCCGCCGGTCACTCCGAACATGGGTTCGAGCCAGACATCGTTGCCGGTGGCATTGCCGGCAGCAGCAGCCGATCGGGTCGGCGTCCCGCCACAACCAACTATCGCCAGGCCGCAAGCCAGTGCGACACCTCGGCGCAGCGCCTCGCGGCGGCTACCAGCGTCCAGGGCCGCCGGTTTCATGACCGCCAACAATTCCGGTCGGCAAGCCGCGCTTGCCGGAGTGACAGAGGTCGCACTGGTCGGGCGGCCAGGCAATCTCGCCGTTGTGACATGCGCCGCAAAAACGTCCCTCGACAATATCCGACATCTTGAAATCATTGCTGCCAACGCGCATCTTGAATCCAAGCTCGGCGTGGCACACCTTGCATCGGAAGCGGATGCGGTGAAACCAGTGAGGGAAAATTACCGGCCGCACACCTTCCTTTTCGGCCCGACGATTCAGCACGACATCTCCATATTCGGCTGCGGCCGGCGGTGCTATTGCGAGCAAGCCCGGGACCAGCAACACAAGACACCAAAATTTCCAGCTACCGCTCACTTGGGCGGTACCGCACCGGCAGGAATCGCGATTGGCAGCGAAGGCCGGGGTTTCCCGTCGCCTGGCCTGGCCACGCTGTGACAACGGAAGCATTCCGTCAGGGGAAAGGATACAGCGCCATGGCAAACGCCACACTGTTCGCCCTCGAGAATTTTCAACATCGAAAACTTGGTGGCCCCTGCCTCGGCCTTGAACAAATGATCATGGCAATTCGTGCAATCCAGCCAAAGCGTATGCTGGCGATGCGGGAAGCGCACGATCGGCATGCCGCCTTTTAGATTCAGCAGTACATCCGATTCGTAAAGCCGAATCTTGGTGTCCGGTCGAAGATTGGCGCGGGGGTTGATTTCGCCCTTTTCCAGGGATTGAACCCACCGCACCATGTTCCCGGCGGTGTCCGGTGTCAGCTTGGACAGCGCTACTTCGGGCTCCTGCAGAACTCTTACGGCGGGCCCGCGGGGATCGTGAATGCCATCCTTGCGCAGGGAAACCCATTCGTCTCCCCATGCCACCGCACTTGCTACAACCGCCAAAACGGCGACAAGCCGCCGCTGTGCCGGCCTACCCGGGAATATAGATACCCGCATTGCGAATAGCGCGCACCAGCTCCGCGGTAGATTCCTCCAGCAGTTTGACTGCCTCGTCATAGGCTTTGCGCGACGCCGCGTCGTCTGCCTTGATGCGCAGTGCCTGGCCCTTCGAAAGATAGGCCTGAACCATTTCGCCGCTCGCTTTTTTGTCATCGACGAGAACTTTGATCAGCATCTGATGCGTATTGTTCCGATCTATTTCGTAGTGATATTCTTCTTCCTTGGTCGCGAAGTTCAGCGAGCGTACCAGCGTATCGCCGCTACGCAGGCTGGTCAGCCCGGCCTTGGCGACCAGATAGCCGCGATCGATCTCGGCACGCGCCTCCTTGAACTTGCGCTCGTGCGCCAGCACTGCCGCTGCGGCCATCGACTTCTCGATCTGCGCGACGGTTTCGCTCACGCCCTTGGCCGACTTCTCGTCGGAAACCCGCTTGTAGGCGCCCAGCAAGGCTTGCACACTTTCCAGGCGCAGCAGGTAATCGTTTTCGAGTTTCTTTGCGCTAACTTCTTCCGGCGCAGCGAAGCGCACGGCATCGAAGAAGGTGGAACGCGATTCAGCCAGCAGTGCGGACGCCTTCTCCAGATTGCCCTGATCGAGCGCCGTCTTGGCGGCAACATGCAGTTCGCGCGCGCGATCGCGCCGCTGCATGGCCTCAGGCGCTTTGCTGGAATCGATCTGGCGCGCAGCAGACGAGCTTTCCAGCAGTTTGCCTACCGAATCCAGATTGGACGTCAATTGCACCTTGTCGATCTTGTTGCCGGCCAGACGCGACGCGGCACTTTCCGGCGTACTGGCCGGCGGCGGAGTTTGAGCCAGCACACCCCCGCAGGCAAGCAGGGAAATCAGCAGGACCATCGGCTTGTTCATCGCAATACCTCGTTCACTTCGTCGCCGGCGCAGTGGCCTGGGCGGGACGGAATTCTTTCTTCTTCGAATGGCAAAGACGACACTCCGAAACCGGAAAGGCCACCTTGCCGTGACAGACACCACATTTCTCGCCCAGGAGAATTGCCGCCATGCTGATCGCGTTGGCGCCTTTCTGCGGCACGAAGATCGCCGGATGGCAATTCGAGCAGTCAAGCCATTCCGTGTGCTGTTTGTGCGGATACACGACGTCGGGCATCGAGCCTTTTACTTCACGCACGATGTTGAGATCGATGACGACGGGCGCGGCATTGGCATCCTGGCGGTCCCAGCGCGGGTTGATCTTTTTCTCATCAATCGCCTTTACCCAGTTGACGCGATTGCCGGCCAGGCTTTTCGGCAAGGGACCATATGCCGCCAACGGCGCCATCAAGGCAACGGTACCGTCATTGACCGGATCGTGGATGCCATCCTCGGCAGGCGGCGGGTTGCGCTTGCCGATCGGCTTCAGGAGCCGATTGAAGGAGTTGATATCGGCGGCCGAGGCTCCCGAGGTGTTTGCCGCCGCATCGATAGATGCGGCAGGCGCTGCAGCCGCGGCAACAGGTGCAGCCGCCTTGGGAGCAGCCGCTACCGGCGCGGCTGCGGGTGCGGGCGCAGCCGCAACGGGCTTCGCCGGACTCGCCGACGCAGCCTTTACCGATGCCAGCATGAAATCCACTGCCGCCTTGACGTCTCCATCCGATGCGGTCAGGTTGCCGCCCTTGGCCGGCATTCCCTTGGCCGTTCCCTTCAGGGCGCTCGCATACAGGCGAGCGGTTCCGCCTGCCAGGCGAGGCTGCCAGTCGCCCACATTGCCATATCGCGGTGCGCCGGCGATTCCAGCCGCATGGCAAACCGCGCAAGTCTTGGTGTACAAATCCTTGCCGGCATCGGCGGCCGCGGCCGCTCCAAAAAACGCCGACATCAGGACGGGAAGAATTACTCGTTCAATTTTCATGATCGCCCGTCCCTTATTTCTTCTGTAGCGCCGCAGGGGCCAGTTTCTGGATCGTGCTTTCGTGCACTTGCGTCGGCGTACCCGGCTTTGCCGAATGGCACAGATTGCAGTTCTCCACCGACCAGGCGAGTTCGCCGTTGTGACAGGCGCCGCAAAACTGGCCGTCGATGATTTTCACCATGTTGATCTCGTTGCCTCCCGCCTTGAACTTGAAGCCGAGATCTGCGTGACACACCTTGCAGCGAAACCGGACGCGATGAAACCAGTGGGGGAAAATCGCCGGCCGCATGCCGGCGGCATCGGAGTAATTGTTTATCACCACATCCCCGTACTCCGCGCGTGCGTCGTCGGTGTCGAATGCGACTATCGCGGCAAAGGCGAGCAGGATCGCGAACCAGCGTTGCCAGGGGGGTCTTCCGATCATAGTACCTTCCTCTAAAAGCATATTTTTGCTTGAATATTTCAGTTTTGAATTCTACCAGCGGCCATTGAAGATTCCGTCGAAGTCACGACTGACCGCGCCGAATATAGAAGCAGATTTCCTGCCAGCTTGATCGATAGTCGTCAGTCTCAGGCTAAAGGCCAGCTTCCCAAGCCGATAGTCCAGCAGATGCTGCATGGACACGCTCTGTTGACTGTTCAGCGCCTCGGCAAGCGAGCCTTCCAGACGCTGGTTCGAGAAACTGTTCACGTACATCAGATTGCCCGTGTAGTTCAACAGGGGGAAAGAAAACAGATTGCGGTGCGTATAACCGATGGTGAAAGTACCCATCGTCGTCGGCGCCGAGTTGTCGAAGGTCACGCCGTTGATGGTTTCAACGCTGGAAACACTGGCAATGGAGCGGCTCCAGTTCAGCCCCGCGTTGGCGGTCAGGCTGGCATGCCGGGTAAACTGATAGGCGCCGCCGCCCGTGAGGTTTGCGCTCTGAAAATGATGGTTGCCGGTCGAGGCGTTCGATATCGAATCGGAAAACGTCACGCTCAGATTTCCGCGCAAGGCTGCGCTGAGCGTCGAGCTCCACGAAGCGGCCGCGGAATTGCTCATGGTCACCGTCGGACCCTGTTCGCTGGAAGACCGTGAAAGGCCCTGGTTTGCGGAGAAATTGACCGCCTGACTCTCGCCGAATATAAAGTTACGCCCAAGACTGTGGTTGGCGCTGACGCTGGTACCGACGAAATTCTGACCGGCGCTGGATGCCGACCTCGATGCGCCGCCGCCAACGCCCCAGCCGTAGTTGAATCCCATCAGCTGCATGGGGTCTCCGGTGTAGGAGACAGCCGCCGATTGCGAGTTGATGAAGGCGCGTGGCCCCTCCGACGTACCGAGTATTCCCGCAGACGCGCCCCCGGAAGCCGAGAGATTGTTGTTGAAACGGTAGGTTCCGGTGACATTGCCGACGACGTTCAACAAGCTGCTCTTGGCGCCGTTGCTGGTTACCTGAGTGTGAATCAGGTTGCCGCCGCCAGTCAGCGTCAGTGGCTGGTCTTCGTACGGCCTCCAGGTAAAGCTGGTGGTGCCCAGAAGCAGGTTTGCAGCATTTTCGATGGATGCATTTGCTTGAGTGGCGGTAGTCTGGTTCCGCGTGTACTCCAACGCGCTGTTGATGCTCAGATCCTCATGCACCCACCAGCCATGGCTCACCTTGCCGGTCAGCCGACGGTAGTTCTCGGCCGACAGATCTGCAGCCGACGAAGTCAGTCCGAAATTGGCGTTGATCGCATGCCTGCCTTCCAGCAAATGATCGAAGTCGAATTCGGCTCCGGTCGAGAAATCTCCGAGCAGCGACGTAGTGGAACTGGTACCCGCTGCGGTGCTGAAGCTGTTGCGGTTAAACGATGCGCCATAGCGCTCGCGGCCTTCCTCGGGGCGGTACTGCTGACGCACCGAAATATTGTTGAAGCGGGTCTCCTGCCCCACGTCGAAGGCCCTGGTCTCTGAACTCCCCTGAGTGAAATTGACGCTGAGCGGATAACGGCTGAGCGGCAGCACATCGGCGCCGAGCGAATAACTGAGCCCGCTGCTGACTCCTTTGACGTTCTGTCCGGTCGTCGACGAGTAGGTCGACTTGCCCAGGTTGTAGTTGAACGATCCGTTCCATTGCGCGACATAGGGCGCGACGACAAAACTGCTGGCCTGGAGCGCGACGGTATTTATATCGTTGAGAAAATTCGTGCCCTGCCCCTGCGTCGAATTCAGACTCGACACCGTATTTCCTGCCCAGCGAATCGGCGCCATGCCCCATCTGGTTTCGCCAATATCGGGAAGGCTGTCGCCTGGAGCGTTCTGCACGCCGGCAGACACAGCGGATCCGGCGACCGGGCGTCGCGGCACCGATGCCGGACGTGGATCGAAGGGTATGGGTTGTTCCGGTGCGCCCGGTCCGTCGCCTGTCGTTTTCCCGCGCGGCTGCGGATCCTTTCCAACTCTGGCAGTTCCCTGTCCACCCGCTGCGGGAGTTGCGGCCACGACCATCACGCTGCCTGGCGTGGCGCGCGACCAGCCCAGGTTTTGCGACAAGCTCAGGCGAAGGCTTGGCTCCGGCCGCGCAGCGGCCGCGGCCCGCTTCCGTGGCGGAGTTTTGCTGCGGACGGGCGCGGTTAGAAGCAGGGATAACTGCAGCGGAAACTGATCGCCAGAACCGACCGCAGCACTCATGTCGGCCCCTCGTGGCACCACCAGGGCAGCTTCCTGACGGCCGCTGCCGGCACTGCTCTGAGACCACGCCGCGCTGGTGCAGAATGCGCCCCCGATCAAGCTCAGCAGCAGACGATCGGAATGGCTGCGATCACAGCCCCGCTTAGATTTCCTCACTGTGCCAAACCGTTGCCATTGCGTGCTGGATGGGCGCTTGGTGCAAGCCCTCCTCAGTCTATTGATTTGGCGTCTTTACTGCCGCCGGACGCCCTTCCGCAATAACCACGTCCGCGTTCTTGCGCAGCGAGGCGACGAAGTCCTTCCAGACCCGATCCCGCTTTTCGCGCATTGCCAGTTGTTGCGCGCGCTCCTTGACCTGCTCATAGTCGCGCAGGGTCGCCGGTGTTCGCTCATCGACCCGAAATATTCCTACTCCCTCCAGAACCCGGACAGGCTCACCGACTTCGCCGTTCTTGTAGGTTCCCAACGCAGCCTGGACTGCTTCGGGCAACATCCCCATGTGTACGTAGCCCATGTCGCCGCCTTGCGCGGAACTGGGATCAGCGGAAACCATGCGGGCGATATCTGCAAAGTTCGCGCCGCCCCGAATCCTGCGCACGATGGCTTCCGCCTCGGCGATCGCCGCATTCCAGACGGAAACCGACGACGAGGGATCCACCCCGAGAAGAATCGCATGAACCCTCAGGCGCTCGGGCTCGGTAAATAGCTCGGGCTTGGCCAGAGAGAAAGCCCGCACCTCATCCGGTGCCATGCTGACAGCATCGCGGACCTGTGTTTCGAGTTGGGCAACCCGCACCTGCTCTTCGAGTTCACTGCGCAATTGCGGCAGGACACGATCCCGGTCCCGCTGCCACTCCAGCGAACGGGCATTCTGCTGCTCGAAGGCGTTTACCCGCCGATCGACTTCCTCGCGATTCGGCTGGATGCCGCGTCGCGTCGATTCCTCGCTCAGCAGTATGCTATTGACAATATGATCGGTGACGACTTCCCGCGCCTTCAGCAAGTCCTCGTCGGGAACGCGGCCGTGATAGTACTTCGTTCGCAAATAAGCGCCGAAGGCGGCGTGAAACTCGCCCTGGGTCACGCGCCGGGAATTTACCCGGGCGAAAAGTCCCTGCTCGATGGCCGGCGCAGGAGCAGACGCACTGGCTGCAGAAGCTGCCGTTCCCGGCGCTGCAGAAGAAGCCTGTCCCGTCGCCTGCCCAAGTGCCGGCGAGGAAAGGGCAAACATCATGAGCGCGCCGAATCCGGCAAGCGTTGGACCGGAAAGCCGTTTCATCAATAGTTTCCTCCTGGTAGGCGCGCTTGAATTCCAAGCCGCGAGTAGACAATCTTAAAGCGAATGGGTTTCATGCACCATGCAGCGAAAAAAAAGCCCCACGAAATTTCGCGGGGCCTTGTGTTACTCGGTGAAGCCAGGGCGATCTGTCAGCCGGCCATCGCTACTTGCCAATCCGTGCTGCTTTGATGGCCGATGTTTCGTCGCTGATTACTTGTTGTGACAGGTGAGGCAGACCGCGCTGGCAGCATTCGACTTTCTCAGGAAGGTGCCGACCGACGTATTGTGCGGGTCATGGCAGCTGCCGCATTCGACGAAATAGTCGCTGTTCCGCGAATACAACTGGATGTCGGCCTTGTCCCGCTTGCTGTTCGAATTGCCGTCGAAGTAGGCAATCGTGTTGGCGGACATGGTTACCGGCGCATTGAAGTCCGCGTCGGCACAAGCGGTCAGAACACCTGCGCCACCGGAAAGGGTCATGCCGCCACCGCAGTAAGGCACCTGGATCGGATGATCGTTGGTCAGATCCACGCCGAGATTGGCGATCGAACTCTGAACGATCTTGCCGTCGGCCGTGGCACTCCATGTGTAACCCGCGCCGCCGTAAGCCCGAGCGCCGGTCGAAAGGCCGCCGCTACCCGGAATGTTGATCAGGACGTCCATCGACTGCGAACCGTCATGGCAGGAAAGGCAGGCCAGGGACACGCCGCCTGTCGTCACCGAACCATCCATGGTCGAGGAATTGGTCTGACTATAAGTCGTCAGCACGGAACTGCTCACTGCCTTGTTCCACAGCGGCGCATTGACATTGCTGTTCGACGCGTGCGGCGTATGACAGAACACGCAGATTTCCGGCGATCCGTTGGCGCCCGTACCGGAGACCTTGTTACCCGCACCACCGGTAGACGTGAGGTCATGCTTGGAGCCGCTGATCTGTGCTTGAACTCCCATGGACATCGCCGACAGCAACAACGCCCCCCCCAAACCGAGCAGATATCTGCCCAAGAAACCACTCAAACGCTTGTCCATGACCATCCTCCTAAATTTGAGAACCAAGACCATTGATTCGACTCGACGCCCACTATCAAGCACTTTATGTGCCAGCAGTCGGCATCTAGGGCGGAAGTAGTATTGCTCGGCCAATAATCGCAAAACAGGCTCGTCGTCGTGACAATAGTCACACCGATAGACGGCCTCGGCAAACTGGCGGTGCCTGTAATGCGTGTCCACAATCTGTTCGTCGCCGGCTACTACACCAGAATCGAGAAAAATATTCCCGAGAACAAGAAACCAAGTGGCGCACTCGGAAATTATGTGTTGGCGGAGTTCACTTGGCTTTCTTTGCGCTGCCAAGGAAGCCATCGGTGGGTTTCATGGCATAGGGCCGGAACACGTCGACGCGGGAGAACCATTGATCGACGAAGTAAACGCGATCATTTTCGTCGACCGTTATTCCTGAAGGCAGCATGTAGCCGGCGGGAACATCCTTTTCGGAGCGGTCGCCGACAAACATCAGCAATTCTCCATCGGCGTTGAACACCTGGAAGTTGCCGAAGGCGGAATCGGCGACATACACGTTGCCGATGGAATCGACCGCAACTTCCTTGGGCCGCGCGAAATCGCCGAGTTGCTTGCCGGCCTGGCCGAAAGTCTTGATGAATTTGCCGTCCTTGTCGAATATCTGTACACGGAAATTACCGCCATCGACAACATAAATCCGCCCGTCCTTGCCGATCGCCACATCGCGCGGCAGATTGAATTCGCCCGGATTGGACCCGCGCTTGCCGATGTCGAAAAGATGTTGCCCATTTCGCGTATCGAAGATCCTGACCCGATGCTGATCGGAATCCACGCCGCCGATATCAACCACATAGATGCGGCTACCGTCCGGGCTCACAGTAACGCTGGACAGCCGTTTGAACATCTTCGGATCTCCAATTCTGCGCAGGAATTTGCCTTCGATATCGAATACCATGATCTGGTTTCGGCTCGCATCGGCGACATATACGGTGCCATTCCGATCCACGTCGACGCCAAGCGGTTTCAATACCGTGTTTTCCACATCGGCGTCACCGATCTGGTAATGCCTCTGGCCGGGAACATCGAACACGCGAACCATTCGGGCGGCCGAGTCGGTCACCAGGACCTTGCCCCGATATACCGCTACCGCATAGGGCTTCACCAGAGGCTGGTTTTCGACGCTTGCCACTCCGGTCAATGCTCGCCTTAATGCACCTTCGTCGGTTTCAGGAGTGACATCGGCACTGCCGCGTATGGTCCGCTCGAAAACAAACCTGGGTTCATCCGGCGGTAGTGGAAATACCAGTTCCCTCGCAGCCCGACCCACCTGACTCATGTCGCGCTTATCGATCGCCACACAGCCAGAGAGCGAACTCAGCATAGCCAGCATGAGAATCGAGCCGCCGAGCCGGGAAAAGGATGATTTCATTGATTTGCTCCGATGGTTGTTCATATGGTCAAGCCGCTGCAAAGCGCCTCACGGTCATTTCGCCCTTGCTACTTGTCATGACAGGTCAGGCAAAGCTTGCTGCCATCATTGGCCACTCGCAGGAAAGTTCTCGCCTGACTATGTGGATCATGGCAACTGCTGCATTCGATATAAGGAACGATCGAGCCACGGACATCGAGATCGTCGCCCTCCTCGCCTGCACCCTCCCGGCGCCCATAAAGAGGTAAGTCAGCGCGGGTGCGACGCGCCGTCACGCCGTCCCGCGAAACCCACCAAACCGCCCTGCCTTCAATCAAGCCTTGACTGGCATCGCGAAAATCGTCCACCGCAGTGAGATGTTCCGCGGCCTTGAACGGTTGCGCCGAACTGCCTCTGAATGTCTGAGTGGAGCGTCCGGTATGATTGATTGCTCCACGATATGGCACTCCGTAAGGGTGATCCGCCGAGGTGCGCCCCAGCTCGAACGCCTGGTTGGAATCATGGCAGGAAAGGCATGCGACCGATTGCGAACCAACCGATGGCTTGCCTAGCCCCAGACGACCAATATCGTCATAGATCGCGAACACATGATCGGGGCCAAGCGACTGTTGCCATAGTGGGTGTCGGGGTCCCGTGTTGCCGGCACTACCGGCAGGAAGCTCTCCGATATCGATTGCCGGGGTGTGGCAGAAGACGCATACCGCCCTCTCGTTAACCGTTTTGTCCCGCGAGCGGATCAAGTTGTGCGGCGTCGCGCGAATATCCGCCATGGCATCGACCGTCAGCAGCCCGCCCAGAGCAATCAGCGCCCACGACAGGAGCCAATTTGCGCGCGGGGACAGTTGCCTAAGCTTCATGCGGTTATCCAAACCCGATTGATGGAATCATTAGGTACATACGGACCGTCACGAAAAACAGCATCGGCACCGCAGCGGGCCGAATCGAAGTTAGGTAAGGGCAATACACCACCAGCAGCCGCTAAGACTAGCTGTTTCATTGAATTCCAATGTAGCTGCATTGTAGATTCTATTTTCCCTTACCTGCCGTTGATCAATTATCTGCGAGACGCCAGTTCTGCTATTGCTCATGTGCCACCCGCGTCTGGCCTTTCAAACTCGCCACCTTTCCCAGCATGTAATCAAGACCCGCCGCCGCTTGCGCATCGGAAATCGAAGCGTTGCCGCCCTTCGGCGGCATTCCGCCCTTGCCACGCAGCACCGAATTCAAAAGATTTTGCCGCCCGATGGACAAACGCGGCTCCCAATCCGCCCGATTGTCTATACGCGGCGCCAATGCCACGCCGTTGACGTGGCACAAGGCGCAGTTCTGCAGGAAAATTTCCTGTCCTGTGGCCCTGTCTTTGGCAACCGCGATCCCCTGCATCGGCACAAGCGATACCATCCACACAGCCAGCGGAGCCAGAACCAGCAAAATCCGGAAAACGGCCAAATCCATTTTAATATGCGTTGCCCTGAATCTCCGCCAAGGAACGCGGAGTACCCACGGAGTAACGCAAGAATCACACCAAAGTATTTTTCAGGCGCGATACCTGCTTTCGCCATTGCCGCATCACATCGATTCGCTCTACCATGCATGCCTTGCGCAGACAATTCCACGGAGCTCCCCAACGGCCATGACAGCCATCCAATCTCGACTTTTTAGAATTTTTGCCATGCCTGCACTTGCCGCTATTGCACTGGGAACACTTGCTTCCTCGGAGGTGCTGGCAGGCAAGCATGATTCCAAAGGCGCCGAATCAAGGCCGGATGCGATTTACCATAATTACTGCTCTGTCTGCCACGGCGACCGAGGTGACGGCCGCAGTCGTGCGCGGAACAGCCTGGTTCCTCCGCCGCGGGACTTCACGAGCGCCGGGGAACTGAGCCGGGAAACCATGATCGTCATCACGACGCACGGGAAGCCCGGTACTGCGATGGTAGGCTGGAAAACCCAGCTCAGCAGCGCCGAGATCGAGGGGGTCGTCGATTACATCCGCAAGACCTTCATGATCGTGATACTGGATCCACGGCTGCAGAAAGGTAAAGCTATCTATGCGCAAAACTGCATCGCCTGCCATGGAGCGCAGGGACAAGGCAGCAATTTGCCCATCGGCGGATCGCTGCCGGCGCGCGACCTGGCCTCACCCCAGGCTCGTGCGGAACTGACTCGTGAACGAATGATCTCTTCGGTAACCAGTGGCAGACCTGGAACGGCGATGGCGGGATTCGGCGGTCGACTTTCAGGACCGGACATTGAAGCCGTGGTTGACTATGTGCGTAGCGCCCTTATGGTTCCTCAGACCGACATATCCGGCACGGATGCCCATGCCGGGCGCGTGGCTGGGTCGAGAGCCCCGCTGCCAAAGGCGTCAAAGCCTTCCGGCGCGGACATGAAGCAGCCGATGCCGAATGGACTGAAGGGTGATCCGGTTGCCGGCGGCCGTTTCTACATGGCGAACTGCGCGACCTGCCATGGAGTCACTGGCGACGGCAAGGGACCACGCGCTTACTTCATCAACCCGAAACCCCGCAATTTCCTCGAGCCCGGATTCATCTCGGCATTCAACAGGCCAGCGGTTTATGCCGCGACGGCAACCGGTCGCCTTGGAACGGAAATGCCCGCTTGGAACAAGGTTCTCAGCGAGCAGGAAATTGCCAATGTCTCGGAGTTCGTGTTTCGGCGCTTCATCCTGCCGGGGCAAAAATCAGCCAAGACAAAGTAGTTGCCGCCTACCTGCATGAGGGCGCTTGCTTTCGCCGCTATTCTGGCCGTGCTGCCATTTCAGGCGAGCGCAACGCCTTCGCGCGACTTGGTCACGGAAGGCCGCCTGATCTATAACTTCCGCTGCTATTTTTGCCACGGATACTCGGGCAATGCCAAGACCGTGGCGGCGAGTTTCCTGGCGCCTCCTCCGGCTGATTTCACGGGCGCCTCCGAAGCGACCCTGCCGGAATCAAAAATTGTCGCCGCACTGACGAATGGAAGACCCGGGACGGCGATGAAGTCATTCGCGTCGGTGTTGTCCGACGATGAAATTAGAGCGGTGGCACGCTTTGTATTTGACGAGTTCGTTGTCAGGAAAGCCGCAAATACCCGCTATCACACCGTGGAAAATGGATGGCCGGATCACGAACGCTATCGCCCCGCCTTCCCGTTTGCGACGGGTGCGATTTCACTCAACCAAGCGTGGGAGACACTAAGCCCCGAGCAAGCGCGTGGCAAACGGCTGTTTCTGGATACCTGTATCACATGCCATGACAGAGGTGCTTCCACCGATCAGGAAATGGTTTGGGAAGCCCGACCGCTGTCCTATCCACGCAACAATTTCTCCTACTCGATCCCGCAAAACGTCGATGCGACGACCAGCGCCAGTCCCTACGCCCTGCACGATATTCCGCCCAAGCTCAAGCGCCTGACCCGATCGGAACGAAAAGGGGAGAAACTGTTTCAATCGAATTGCGCTTTCTGCCATGCCGCCGACGGAACGGGGAAGAACTGGATTGGAAGCTTTCTTGAGCCGCATCCGCGCAATCTGAGGGATACCGTTGTGATGAGCCGGATCACCCGGCAGCGCTTCGTCCAGGTCGTGCGCGACGGCTTGCCAAATACTTCAATGCCGGCATGGAAAAGCGTCCTGTCCCCACAAGACATTGACGCTGTTGCGGATTACGTCAGTCGTGCGTTTCATCCTCTGCAGACCGCCCCGGCAGATCAGCAGAACGCTGGCCACTAGAACTTGGCGGCCTTTCCAGTAAATCTGGAACAAAGAAATACATTCCAGCGCGCCCACTGTTCTTCACCTTGTACATCGCTGCATCTGCCTGTTTCAGCAGCGTTTCTCCGTCTTTTGCATCGCGCGGAAACATACTGATGCCGATACTCGTGGTGATCCCAACTTGCTGCCCCCCGAGGATAATCGGCATCCGCATTGCATCCAGAATTTTTTGCGCAACCGCGCGTATATCGGCCTCCGCGGCAACCTTCGGCAGCAACAATGTGAATTCGTCTCCACCCATGCGGGCAACGGTGTCGGAAGCACGCACGCACTGCCGCAGCCGACGGGCAACTTCCTTGAGGCAGGCATCGCCAGCTTCATGCCCCATGGTGTCGTTGATCTCCTTGAAGTGGTCGAGATCGAGAAACATGACGGCGACTGTGCCAGATTTGGAACGCCTTGCCTGCGCCAGCACCTGATCGAGCCGGTCGAGGAAAAGCATGCGATTCGGCAGCCCGGTCAGGGAATCATGAAAAGCCTGAAAGCTGATCCGCTCCTCGCGTTTTTTTCGTTCTGTGACATCGGAAAAGATGGCCACATAATGCTCGACCTCGCCCTGTCCATTCTTCACTGCACCGATGCTTAGTCGTTCCGCATATACGGAGCCATTCTTGCGTCGGTTCCATATTTCGCCGCGCCATTCCCCCTTCTCGCGCAGGACGCGCCAGAACTCACGATAGAAGGCGTCATCCTGCCGACCTGACTTGAGCACCGCCGGAGTCAATCCAATCACTTCCTCCGCGCTGTAGCCGGTTGTCTCGACGAAAGCCTGATTGACCAGCTGAATCCGTGAACTGGCATCCGTCACGACAATGCCCTCAAGCGAATTTTCGAACACAATCCGCGACATGCGCTGCTCTGAGAGCAGTTCCTTGGCCTTATCCATGACTTGGTTGAAGGCAGCGGTGGCTTGGCCAATCTCATCATTGCCGCTACTGTGCAGATGTACCGTGGCCTCCAGATCGCCCTGGGAAATAAGCCTCAGACCGCGTGTCATCCGACGCAGAGGTTGGGTCACCCAATGCGATATGAAGTACCAGATGAACAGGGCCAACGGAATGCACAGCAATGCCGCTACGCCAAAAGCGCTGACGGCAAACACTCGTGCAGTCTGGTTGGCCCTGGCCAGGGATATCTCCATGCTGACAGCGCCGAGCACGGTTCCCGGCTCCACCTTGTGGCAGTCCATGCAGTTTTTGCCCAGATAGTTCCTCAGGGCAATCGCAGGCAGAATGACCCGCAGTTTCTCACTGCCATCCGCGCCGACGAATATCTCGTGGTAGGCCTTGCCGGAATCCAGCACAGAGCGCTCGGCGGCGCTGTTGGGCAATTCGCCGGTATGCCCTTCCCCAAACTGGAGCACGACAGGGCGGCCGCGAAACACCTTCAGCGACTCGATATGGTTGCTGTCCCTGATCTGGTCGAGAAAAATATTCCGCTGGGCGACCTGCCCAGTAATCATCATGCCGGTGAGCCCGGCCATGGTCATTTGATAAACGCTTTCGGCAAAATCCTTCGCCTGATCAACGGCAATCTTCTTTTGCTGCAAAGTACCCCAATAGATCAGCCCGACACCGGAGCAGATCGTTCCGACAAGGATGACAGCTACCAGGCGAACCCATATCTTGAGGTTGTTGGACCAGCCGAACCAGCTCATGTCTTTGTTATGCTCAGCATGCGGATCTCCCAAGCCGGATCCCGACTCCGGTTACTTACTGTGCAAAAAATGTTCCAGGTATCAAAACTGTGCCAATCCAAGTGGAATCCTGGTGATGATTAGCTTGGGTCTTTCGACATGGGCTGCCGCAGGGGCAAGCTCGCTATGCATTCTTCTATCGGGTTGTGCAGCATCCGGCCCCCCATGGGGACAGGACAACTCCCGCCGCCATGGCGGCGCCCCGACTCCACCTCGCGCCGAAATTACCGCATGGCGTTTGGACGACTTGGTGCGGCTTGATCAACCCATGGTCTTGTTGCTCGACTCGCAGGGGATCCAAGGGGCTATTGAAGGCGGACTCGTGAAGCGCGTTCATGCAACCAGTGAAAAGATGCTTCAAGCAGCCGGCGAGGGCCCCAAACCCGAATTTGTCTTGCTTGCTTCCGGATCGGTCAACGCATTCGCATTCTTCAATGGAAATCAACCAACGATCGCGTTCACCCTGGGCATGGTCCGCCTGCTCGCTGAGGACGATGATGCCTGGGCCGCCCTGCTGGGGCACGAACTGGCCCATCTTCGGCTCGATCATCATCGGAACATGAGCGCTCGGCGCGAGAAGACAGAAACGGCCAGCTCCTTCGCCGGATTGGTGCTGGCAACAATTGGCCTGCCGTTCGCCAGCCTGGCAGCCGATGCGACAGCGACATTGGCCGACCGCGCCTTCAGCCGCGACGATGAACGCCAGGCAGATAGCACCGGCGTGGGCTACATGCGCCGCGCCGGGTATGCGGCAAATGGCGCAGTCCGCCTGCAACAACTCTTGCTGACGACGCCCAGCAAGAACGCAATCCGATTCCTGAGTACGCATCCCAGTGGCGAGGAAAGAATAGCGAACCTTCGGGAATTGACCCAAGGTGAAGACCGAGGCGCTGGAACTGGAAATGATTCTGATCCAGAATGGCATTTGAATTGAGCGGAGGGACAAGGAATGCGACTGGGGTTTGGACGAAAGCTGGCGGTACTGGTCCTCGTGACCATGTGCGGCGCCGCCGGTGCAGCGAATACAAACGCCAAGCGTATTCGTGACATCGCCGTTGAACGTTGCAGCACCTGCCACGGTCCGACCGGACAGAGTTCGAATTCCCTATTCCCAAAACTGAGCGGGCAGAACGCCACCTACCTCGTTCAGCAAATGTTCAATTTCAAAAGCGGAGCACGTCGCAGCACGGTAATGGAGCCGCAACTGGCAGATCTGTCGGGCGACGATATTGTGCAACTGGCAAGTCATTTCGGCAGCGAGAGACTGAATCCGCGACCGGTGCCCGACAGGGCTCTGGCGGAAGCAGGACGCGATGTGTATTTGCTGGGCAATCCCAATAGCGGCGTTCCTGCATGTGCAGTCTGCCACGGCCCTGGCGCAAGAGGAGGCCAAATGCTGCCACGGCTTGCCGGACAACACGCCGAATACCTGGAATTGCAGATGCGCCGCTTCATCGATCGCTCACGAACCACGGACCAGACCCTGATGCATTCGGTAGCGTCGAAATTGACCGCGGACGAGATTCGCTCGGTAAGCTATTTTCTGTCCGGCCTGGATTAGTACGTACGCGCCGCTGTTCTGTTCTCCCGCCGCGGAATGAAAACCCTGCTTGTCGTATACCACTCGATGACCGGCGGCACTGAGCAGATGGTCCATGCGCTGGCGGCCGGCGCTGCGACCGAGGACAACGTAAGGACACGCCTGCTGCGTGCGTCCGGGGCTCAGGCGGAGGACGTCCTCGATGCCGATGGCTATGTTTTCGCCACGCCGGAAAACCTCGCCGCGATCTCCGGACTGATGAAGGATTTTTTCGATCGCTGCTACTACCCCGCACTCGATCGGATCAATGGCAGACCCTACGCCGCGCTGATCTGTGCCGGCAGCGATGGACAAAATGCCGCGCGGCAGATCGATCGGATCGCCACCGGATGGCGGCTGCGCAGGGTGGCGGAAAGCCTGATCGTGTGCACTCATGCGCAGACGCCGGAAGAAATACTTGCCCTGAAGACGATCGGTGAGGCCGGCCTGGAGCGTTGCAGGGAACTGGGCACCGCGCTTGCGACCGGTCTGGTCCTGGGCGTGTTCTGACGAGGCATATCGACCCGAGGCGCACTGCAGATTGACGAGGACATAAAGGCAAACCCCGGCTCAAGGCCGGGGTTTGTCCGAGCGGGCGCGAAGCGCCTTGCGGGACGGCGTCAGGCCGGCTGATCCAGTTCGAAAGCCTTGTGCAGCACACGCACGGCCAGTTCGAGATACTTTTCATCGACCACCACCGAAATCTTGATCTCGGACGTCGATATCATTTGAATGTTGATCCCTTCTTCGGCCAGGATGCGGAACATCTTGCTGGCCACGCCGGGATGCGAGCGCATGCCGACACCGACGGCCGATACCTTGCAGATCTTGTTGTCGCCCTCGACCGCACGCGCGCCGACATGCGGCTTGATCTGGTCTTCCAGCATCTTTTTGGCACGGGCAAACTCGCTGCGATTGACCGTAAAGGAAAAATCCGTCGTGCCGTCATGACCCACGTTCTGGATGATCATGTCGACATCGATATTCGCGTCTGCAACCGGGCCGAGGATCTGGTAAGCGATGCCCGGACGGTCAGGCACACCGAGCACGGTGAGCTTGGCCTCGTCACGGTTGAACGCTATGCCTGCGATGATCGGTTGTTCCATGTTGATATCTTCCTCTAAAGTGATGAGCGTGCCGCTGGTCTCCTGACCTTCTTCCTCGAAACTGGAAAGCACGCGCAACTTGACTTTGTATTTGCCGGCGAATTCGACCGA
>JAUYSD010000372.1 GCA_030696505.1 Sulfuritalea sp.
CGATCGGCAAGGCGCCGCGCGGCATGTTCCGCAATACCCGTCCCGACGACCTGCTGGTGTACGCGATCCAGTCCGCCATGGCCCAGGTGCCGGGCCTCGACCCAAAGCTGATCGAGGACGCCATCGTCGGCTGCTCCTTCCCCGAAGGCGAATCCGGACTCAACATGGCGCGCAATGCCGTGCTGCTGGCCGGTCTGCCCAACACCGTGGGCGGCGTCACCGTCAATCGCTTCTGCGCGTCGGGCATTACCGCCGTGGCGATGGCCGCCGACCGCATCCGCGTCGGCCAGGCCGATGTCATGGTCGCGGGCGGCGCCGAGTCGATGTCCATGGTGCCGATGGGCGGCAACCATCCCTCGATCAACATGGGCGTGTTCAAGGACGAAAACGTCGGCATGGCCTACGGCATGGGCCTCACCGCCGAGAAGGTGGCCAACCAGTGGAAGGTCACGCGCGAGATGCAGGACGAATTCGCGCTGCAGTCGCACCAGCGGGCCATCGCCGGGCAACAGGCGGGCGAGTTCGACAACGAGACGACGCCGGTCGAGATCGTCGACCGCGTGCCGAATCTCGCCAGCGGCGAGATCGAGCTGAAGAAGCGCACTGTCAATCGCGACGAAGGCGCGCGCGCCGATTCCAACTTGGCGGCGCTGGCCAAACTGAAGCCGGTGTTTGCCGCCAAGGGTTCGGTGACGGCCGGCAACAGCTCGCAGACCTCCGACGGCGCCGGTGCACTGATCCTGGTCAGCGAGAAAATCCTCAAGCAGTTCAACCTGACGCCGCTGGCGCGCTTCGTTTCCTTCGCTGTGCGCGGCGTGCCGCCCGAAATCATGGGCATCGGCCCCAAGGAAGCGATCCCGGTGGCCTGCCGGCTGGCCGGCATCACCCAGGACCAGCTCGACTGGATCGAACTCAACGAGGCCTTTGCCGCGCAGTCGCTGGCGGTGATCAAAGATCTCGGCCTCGATCCGGCCAAGGTCAATCCGATCGGCGGCGCCATCGCGCTCGGCCATCCGCTCGGCGCCACCGGCGCAATTCGCTCGGCGACGGTGATTCACGCCCTGCGCCGGCGCAACCTCAAGTACGGCATGGTCACCATGTGCGTCGGCACCGGCATGGGCGCGGCAGGCATTTACGAGCGCATGTAACCGGCTTTGGGTCGTTGCCGCCGCAGGTCGGATTTGCGGCGGCGACCCGGGGAGGAAAGGCGACTAGCTCGCTTCGCTTCCCAGCTCTTGCACCCAGGTCAGCGCTTCGGCGAGTATCTCGCCCAGCATCGACATGGGGGCTTTGCTGCCGAATGGCGCCAGCAGGGCTTGCACGGCATCGATGTCATTGTCGTCGTAGCTTTCGGTCAGCGCGAGCAGCGTCCCCAGCGTGCCTTGCTTGTGGGATAGGGCGAGGCGGACGTCGTGGTCCACGGCTATCTGCGCCAGTACATCGGTCATCGACATGTGCAGCGCGGCGGGTACCACCGACATCAGTCCGGTGAGAAAGGCCGGGTCGCGCAGGCGGCTGTCTCCCGCATGCAGGCGGTCGACCAGCAATTCCATGAATCGCCCGCGCAGGGCGGCGAGCTGCAGCAATGGATTTCGGGCGAAATCCAGCTCGGCTCCGCGCCTGAAGATCAGCAGGTGCAGCCAGCGCCGCAGCTGATTGCGACCGAGCGCGGTGATCGCATGGCGCACGGACGTGATGCGCGCACGCAGGCCGGCGCCGACCGAATTGGTGAGGCGCAGCAGATTGATGACCAGCGCCGGCTCGCTGCGGAAGGCCGCGTCGAGGCGGCCGATATCGGCTTCTTCCGCCAACAGCTTGATCAGGCGCAGCAGTCCCTGCATCGAGGCGTCCAGCTTGCGCCCTTCGAGCACCACCGGTTCGGCAAAATAGGACCCCTGAAAAAGCTCGAAGCCGAGCAGACTGCACAATTCCATTTGTGCCTGCGATTCGACGTGGGTGGCGATCAGCTTGCGGCGCGTGGTGGCCAGGGTGCGGGCGATCGCCTGCAAACTTTCTGCGGCAACGGCGTCGAGGTCGACCTTGATCCAGGTGGCCAGATCGATCAGCGGCCAGGCCGCATCGCTGATGTCGGTGACACCCGACAGCGCGAAGGCATAGCCCAGGCGCTTGAGTTCGCGGCAGCGTTCCAGCAGGGCGTCGTCCGGAAAACTTGCGGCGGCAATCTCCAGCACCACCGTTTCCATGGGCAGAAGTTCGACGAAGTTGCTCGCAACGAACTCGCCCTCGATTTTGATGAAGGCGCGCACCTGCCCGAAAACATCTGCCAGACCAAGTTCCGCAAACGCCTTCGAGACGACGTCTGCCGTCGCAGCGGCGGCGTTGGTGGGGCCGGCATGGCGCTCCGTCGTGTCGTGGAACAACAGCTTGTAGCCGATCAAGGTCTGGTTCTTGTCCAGAATGGGCTGGCGGCCGATAAAGACTTCTCGGAGTTCGTCTCGCGTATTGTCGGGCGCATCAGTCATGGGTTTGGAGCAGCCTGTACCGTGAAATGTCGCGTCCGAGCATACTTGATTCCATTTTCCGACCAAAGATTCAGCGGGCGATGCGTTCGGCGATCCAGGCTTTCAGCGATTCGATGTTGCTGGTGAATCCGCCGCAGCGCATCAAGCTGACGCCGAAGACGTAGGCATAGAGCAGCAGGCTGCGCGCCTGCGCTTCATGTTCCTCGATACCGCAGGCGAGGAACAGCCGGCAGGAGCAAGCCAGGCGTTCGGCGTCGACTTCCTCCACCACGGCCACGGCCTGTGCATCGCGGCGAGCCCAGTCGCGCACGGCGGCTTCGATGGCGATGCCCTTGCGGTTGCGCGCCGAGGCGTAAACCTCGATGGTATGGAGCAGGGCCGCGGCCTCGCCGCCGGGCTGCGCCTGGGTCTGCTTGCGAATGTCGCGGATGCGGCCTTCCCTCCAGAAGTCCAGTACCGCGTCCTGCAGGTCGCGTCGGTCCTTGAAATGCCAGTAGAAGCTGCCCTTGGTTACGCCCAGGCGCTTGGCCAGGACTTCCACGCGCAGTCGCTCGGCGCCGTGCTCGGCCAGGATGGCGATCGCTCCCTTGATCCAGGCGTCGCGGTCCAGCGCGGTGCGCGGGGTCTTGGTCGGCTTGTTTTCCATACGGTAGGGTATTGAATTTCGTTTTGCGCTGCGGTAGTATCTCATATTCCATACCGTAGCGTATGGGAAAGCGGCCGGCGAATAGCCGCTACAATGCATTTTTTAGGTCAGACAAACATAAGGAGAGCCGCTTGAAAATCCTCGTTCCGGTCAAGCGCGTGATTGACTACAACGTCAAGGTTCGCGTCAAGGCAGACGGCACTGGTGTCGATCTGGCGAATGTGAAAATGTCGATGAATCCCTTCGACGAAATCGCGGTCGAAGAAGCCATGCGCCTCAAGGAAGCCGGCGTGGCCACCGAAGTCATCGCCGTCTCCTGCGGCGTCACCGCCTGCCAGGAAACCCTGCGTACCGCGATGGCGATCGGCGCCGATCGTTCCGTGCTGGTGGAAACAGACGTCGAACTGCAGCCGCTGGCGGTGGCCAAGCTGCTCGCCGCCGTGGCCAAGAAGGAAGCCCCGCAACTGGTCATCCTCGGCAAGCAGGCGATCGACGACGACGCCAACCAGACCGGCCAGATGCTGGCTGCATTGCTGGGCTGGTCGCAGGCCACCTTCGCCTCCAAGGTCGTGGTGGCCGACGGCAAGGCCACGGTCACCCGCGAAGTCGATGGCGGCCTCGAAACCCTGGAGATCAGCCTGCCGGCCATCGTCACTACCGACCTGCGCCTCAATGAGCCGCGCTACGCCACGCTGCCCAACATCATGAAGGCCAAAAAGAAACCGATGGAGATCGTGAAGCCGGCCGATCTTGGCGTCGACGTCGCACCGCGCCTGGCCACGCTCAGCGTGACCGAACCGCCCAAGCGCAGCGCCGGCATCAAGGTGGCCGACATCGCTGCTCTGGTCGACAAACTCAAGAACGAAGCCAAGGTGATCGCATGAGC
>JAUYSD010000154.1 GCA_030696505.1 Sulfuritalea sp.
ACCCCATGCCGCGCCGCAAACCAGCACCCTCCGCATCCAGCCAGTTGCGTCGCGCGATCGCCAGCGCCGCCGCGCGCCTGATGGCGGAAGACGGCATCGCGGATTACGGCGCCGCCAAACGCAAGGCGGCGCGCAGCCTCGGTGCCGCGGAAGGCGATGCCCTGCCCACCAACGAGGAAATCGAGACCGAGTTGCGCAGCTGGCAGTCGCTCTACCAGGAGGACGAGCAGAGGGAGCGCGTGCACGATCTGCGCGCCACGGCACTCGAGGTGATGCAGGCGCTGACTGCATTCAACCCCTACCTGACGGGCGGCGCCCTGGATGGAACGGCCGGCCGCTATTCCGCCGCCGAAATAGAACTGTTCGCCGACAGCAGCAAGGATGTCGAAATTGCGCTCCTGTCCCAGGGTATCGCCTACGAAGTCATCGACAGGCGCAAACCGGGGCTGGACTCGCAGCTCGCCATAGACTGGAACGACATCCCCGTCCTGCTGTCGATCTATCCGCCGCTCGCGGAGCGCCAGCAGCCGACAGCACATCACGGCGGCCAGGGTCGGCGGCGGGCACGCGCCGATGCGGTAATCGACTTGTTGCGGGAAACCGGACCATGAATTCCCGCCGCATCTGGGCTGCAATCGGAGTCGCCGGACTTCTCTCATCCATCTTCGGCTATTTGATATATAAAGACACCCAACCAGCGATTAACATGAAGGGAATTCCTCCTTTGGAAACCTCATCGCTTGGCACCCAGGCAACGGCGATCTTTCGTTTGACCCTGCCCGATTCGGGGGGCAAGGCCCAGGCAATGGAACAATGGCGCGGCAAGATTCTGGTCGTCAATTACTGGGCGACCTGGTGCCCACCCTGCCGCGAGGAAATGCCGGGCTTCTCGCGCCTGCAGGAGCAATTCGGCGCCAAAGGCGTGCAATTTGTCGGTATCAGCATCGATACTGCAGATAAGGTTAGCGAATTTCAAAAGCAGACCCCGGTCAGCTACCCTTTGCTGATCGGTGACTCGGGCGCGATCGACAGCAGCGTCGCACTGGGCAACTCGCGCCAGGCACTGCCCTTCACCGCGGTGATCGACCGCCAGGGAACGGTCGCGGCGATCAAGCTGGGCCGCTTCGCGGAGGCGGATCTGGAGCGGCAACTGGTCGAACTGATTTCTCACTAGCTGGACAAAGTGTAGGTATTTGCGGCAAACTTGCACCCATGACGAAGCAAAAACGCAGCAAAGCCGGCACTGGCGACGAATCGCAGGGCGCAATTCTGGTCCTCCACGGGCCGAATCTGAACCTCCTGGGAAGCCGCGAACCGGAAATTTACGGGCGCACCACGCTGGCCAGCATACATACCGCAATGGAGGCCCGCGCCCGCGCTTTCGGCGCCCGGCTCGAAAGCTTTCAAAGCAATCACGAGGGCGAACTGATCGACCGGGTACAGTCGGCGCGCGAACAGGGCGTGCGTTTCATCATCATCAATCCCGCCGGCTACACCCATACCAGCGTCGCCTTGCGCGACGCCCTAGCGGCGGTGGCCATTCCCTTCATCGAGGTTCATCTGTCGAACGTGCATGGGCGGGAGCCGTTCCGCCGTCACTCGTATTTTTCGGATATCGCCGTCGGCGTTATCTCCGGTCTTGGCGCGCAAGGCTACGAACTGGCGCTGGAAGCCGCGCTGGCCCGCTTGCGCACCGCCTGAATCATCTAGAAATCGGCGGCCGCGGCCGCAAATCCTTGTTTGGGAGTCCCCATGGACCTGAGAAAACTCAAGACCCTGATTGATCTCGTGCAGAACTCCGGCATTTCGGAGCTCGAAATCAGTGAGGGCGAAGAAAAGATTCGCATTGCCAAGCATTTCGCCGCTGCACCCGCTACCACCAATATCCATATGCCCGCAGCCGCGGTAGCGGCGCCGGCCGCCGTGTCGCCAGCGCCAACTCTTGCCGCTGCCGCGCCGGCCCAGCCCGAGGGCCATGTCATGAAGGCGCCGATGGTGGGCACCTTCTATCGGGCCAGCAGCCCGGATGCCGCGCCTTTCGTCGAAGTCGGCCAGACGGTGAAGGAGGGCGACACGCTCTGCGTCATCGAGGCGATGAAACTGATGAACGAGATCGAAGCCGACGTATCCGGCGTGATCAAGGCCATCCAGGTCGAAAATGGCCAGGCCGTCGAATACGGCCAGCCGATGTTCGTGATCGGCTGAATATGTTCGGTAAGGTATTGATTGCCAACCGCGGCGACCAGCTGCCCCTGGGCGGCGCAGCGGCGCAGCCAAATCGAACGGCGGCCGAAGGCCGCAAGGGCGGTTTTGCCGCGGGAGAAAAGCATGTTCGGTAAGGTATTGATTGCCAACCGCGGCGAAATCGCCCTGCGGGTACTGCGCGCCTGCCGCGAGCTTGGCGTGCGCACGGTCGCCGTGCATTCGGAAGCCGACACCGAGGCGAAGTACGTCAAGCTCGCCGACGAATCGGTCTGCATCGGCCCGGCGCCTTCGAGCCAGAGCTACCTCAACATCCCCGCCATCATTTCCGCGGCTGAAGTCACCGACGCCGAGGCGATCCACCCCGGCTACGGCTTCCTCTCGGAAAACGCCGACTTTGCCGAACGCGTCGAGAAATCCGGCTTTGCCTTCATCGGCCCGCGGCCCGAAACCATCCGCCTGATGGGCGACAAGGTCAGCGCCAAGAACGCCATGCGCGAAGCC
>JAUYSD010000350.1 GCA_030696505.1 Sulfuritalea sp.
GCGCGAGTCGAGCGGCGTGATGCGGCGCGACTCGGCGAGGACGGCGGACCAGATCCTGGCGGGAGGAGGCACGGGGGGCTTGGCTAGCGGCATGGCATTGGCTCCGGTAATGGCAAATCAGTGGCGCGGCACGGCATCCGGTTGCGCGCAGGAACCGTCGCTGCAGCCGCTGCCGGCTGCGCAGCAGCCGCACTTGCTGTTGTCGCGGAAGGGGCCGAGCTGCGGGTTCTTCGCGGCGAACCCGCGGTAGAGCCGCTCGACGGCGATGCCGCCGAGCATGATGGCGAAGATCAGGCCGACGGTGACCAGGTAAGTGCCCATCAGCCGCCCAGTCCGGCAAAGCCCATGAAGGACAACGACAGAATGCCCGCCAGCATCAAGGACAGGGCCGTGCCCTGCGCCAGGTCGGGCACGTTGGACAGCGTCAGGCGCTCACGCACGCTGGCCATCAGCACCAGCGCCAGGGTGAAGCCGGCGCCGCCGCCGACGCTGAAAGTGACGGACTGTACGAAGTCGTATTCGCGCGCGGTCTGGAACAGCGCGACGCCGAGCACGGCGCAGTTGGTGGTGATCAGCGGCAGGTAGATGCCGAGCGCGCGAAACAGCGTCGGGCTGTATTTCTTCAGCACCATTTCGACCAGTTGCACCGACGAGGCTATGATCACGATGTAGGAGATCAGGCGCAGGAATTCGAGATGGAAGTAGCCCAGCAGCAGGTTCAGGCCGTAGGCGCAGAGCGAAGCCACCAGCATCACGAAGGTGGTCGCCACGCCCATCGGGAAAGCCGTGTCGAGCTTGCCCGAGACGCCGAGGAAAGGACACAGGCCGAGGAACATCGCCAGCACGAAATTGTTGGCGAGCAGTGCATTGACAAAAATCTGGAAGGCCGACTCATGCATTTTGCGTTGCCTCGACGAGTTTGGCCTGCTGCCGGCGCAGTTTCCTGCGCTCCAGCCAGGAGAAGAACAGCAGCCAGGCGCCGAGCACGAAGAAACCGCCGGGCGGCAGCACCATGATCACCCAGGGCTGGAAGCCGGCGCCGAACAAGGCGACGCCGAACAAGGTGCCGGCGCCGAGGATTTCGCGCACCACGCCCAGCGCCAGCAGGCCGATGGTGAAGCCGATGCCCATCCCGGCGGCATTGATCATGGCCGGCAGCGGCGGGTTCTTCGCGGCATGCGCCTCGGCCCGGCCGAGGATGATGCAATTCACCACGATCAGCTGGATGAAGGCGCCCAGCGCGTCGTAGAGCGCCAGGCTGATGGCCTGGATCGCATAGTCGACCACCGTGACGAAGGTGGCGATGATCACGATGTACACCGCGATGCGCACTTCCTTCGGCGTGATATTGCGCATCATCGACACCAGTCCGCAGGAAGCGATCAGCACCAGCATCGTAGATATCCCCATCGACAGCGCATTCACCACCGAGACCGTGACGGCCAGCGTTGGGCACATGCCGAGGATCATGACGAAGGTCGGATTCTGGCGCCAGACGCCCTCCATGAATTCATCCCAGGTATCTGCGGCAGACGGATTCATGATTTGCTCCTGAGCTTGTCGAGATTGGGAACCAGACGCGGCAGCAAGACCTGCGCCGAATCGTTGATGGCGCGGCCGACGGCGCGCGAGGTGATGGTCGCGCCGGCAATCGCATCGACCTGCCAGGGACTGGTCTTGGCGCCGTGCTTGACCGCCCTGACTTCGTTGGCCAGCGCCGAGAGGTCGCCCTTCAGTTTGACATCGAGCGCCGTGAAGTTGGCGAGGAAGTTCTTGTCGGTGATGATCTTGTCGCCGATGCCCGGCGTCTCGCGCATGGCCACCACGCCGATGCCCACCACGCACTGACAGTCCGGCGAGTAGCCGAACATGATGCGCACGGTATCGGCGTAGCCCTTGGCCCCGCCCTCGGCGGCGATGCCGGCGAGTTTGCCGCCGGCGTCGTAGGCGGCAAAGAATTTGACGCCGCCGGGCGCCGTGTCGCCAGCGCCAACTCTTGGCTCGATGCCGCCACCCGGCAGTGCGACGTATTCGGCAATCGACTTTGCCGCCGGTATCACCTTGAACACGGCACGCTCGGTGGCGATGCGCTTGTTGGCCGCCACCGCATCGTAAGTGCCTTCATAGGCACCGACGATGATCAGGCCGCAGATGGCGGAGACCAGGCCCAGGGTGCGGATCATGCCGGCGGTTGGGGACGCGGGCGGCACGGGCGGCGTAGCGCCGCCCACGGCGATCGGTATCACCCTGGATGCGGAAACGGAAGGTCCGGACGGCTCAGTCATTTTTTTGGCTTCTTGGGCAGGAAGCGCTTCTTCGGCGTTACCGCGCTGGCTTCTTCGCGCGAGATGTAACCCGGATTCAGCGGATAAGTGGCGCGCTTCTTGGCGCGGTCGAGCACGCCGCGGCCGAAGGGCACCGGCTGGGTGATCCTCTCGATCAGCGGCGAAGCGGCATTGGCGATCAGGATCGCGTACATGACGCCTTCCGGCAGGCCGCTGTAATAGCGGATCACCACGGTCAGCAAGCCGATCAGCGCGCCATACACCCACATGCCCTTGGGCGTCACCGGCGAGGTCGCCATGTCGGTCGCCATATACACGGCGCCGAGGATCAGCCCGCCGGAAAACAGCATGAAGAAGGGGTTCGGGTAGCGCACGCCGTCGAAGGCATACAGCAGCCAGGCGGTCAGCGCGGCGCTGCCGATGATCGCCAGCGGGATGCGCCAGTCCATGAAGCGGCGCAGCGCCAGATAGGCGCCGCAGACCAGGATCAGCACTGGCGCCGGACCCACCGCCATGTTGCCGGAGAGCGAGGTCAGCAAGTCCCCGGCATTGGCCAGCACGCCGTCGAACTTCCACTTCGCCAGCGGCGTGGCGCCGGCCAGGGCATCGAGGTTCTTCGCCTTGAGCCAGATCGCCGCGTCGGCCGGAATCATCAGCGGCCAGGCCAGAGAAGACGGAATGAACTCGGTGAAGCGTCCCGCCAGGAAGGACGGCGTATAGGTCGCAATCGCCGTGGGGAATGCCGCCTGGACGAAAGCGCGGCCGACCAGCGCCGGGTTGAATACATTGAAGCCGATGCCGCCGAACAGCGCCTTGCCCAGCGCGATGGCGACCAGGCCGGCGACCGCCCCCATCCACAGCGGGAAACCCGGCGGCAGGGTCAGCGCCAGCAACAGGCCGGTGATGACAGCCGAGTAGTCCGAGAGGCGGCCGGCCTGGGTCCCGGTGCGCACGAAGTAGCGCTCGGCGAACAGGCAGGCGGCGGTGACGACGAGGATCGAAGCCAGCGCCGAGATGCCGTACTGGAAGACATAGAAGGCGCAGATCGGCAGCAGCGAATACACCACGTGCCGCATGATGGTTTCGACGCTCTTCGGCCCCTGCACGTGCGGCGCGGAGCGGATTTCGATGAGTGGCTGGGTCATCCCAAGAACCTCGAATCAATCCGCAGATTTCGCAGATTGCGCAGATTGAACAAACCAACGGCCGGCGCCAAAGGCCTGGCGGGCACGTAACGGACCCGGAGCCTTTTTTCATCTGCGAAAATCTGCGAAATCTGCGGACCAAATGCCTTTTGCAATTTCATGCTGCCGCCTTCTCGCGCAGGATCTGCTTGGCGACGCGGAACTGCTGCACCAGCGGAATATTGGACGGGCAGACATAGGTGCAGCAGCCGCACTCGAAGCAGTCGCCGAGGAAATAACGCTCACCCATCTGGTCGTATTCGCGCTTGGCGGCGAGCATGCCCAAGGTCGAGGGATTGAGGCCCATCGGGCAGGACTCGACGCACTCGCCGCACTTGATGCAGGGATAGGTCTGGCGCGCTTCGCGTTCCTGCATGTCCTCGTGGCGGAACACCAGCACGCCGGAGACGCCCTTGGTGATCGGCACGTCGAGCGAGCCGATGGCCTGGCCCATCATCGGCCCGCCGAGGATCACCTGACGCGCGTCGAGCGCGTCGACCGCCGGCACGCCGGCGTAGTCGAGCACGAACTTGAGCGGCGTGCCGAGGATCACGCGGTAGTCGCCCGGCCGCGCCACGCCGGGGCCGGTGATGGTCACCACGCGCTCGGTGAGGCCCCGTCCCGCCGGCAGCAACGCCCCCAGCGCAGCCAGCGTGCCGACGTTGCTGACCACCATGCCGAGCGCAATGGGCAGGCCGCCGGCCGGCATCTCGGTGCCGAACAGGGCCATGATCAGCATGCGCTCGGCGCCCTGCGGGTACTTGGTCGGCACCGCCTCGACATGGATCGTGCCCTCCGGAAATGCACCGCCGGCGCCGGCCCAGGCGATGGCCTGGCGCAGCACCGCGACGGCGTCGGGTTTGTTGTCCTCGACGCCGATGATGGCACGCACCGCGCCGGTGGCGCGCATGGCGTAGCGGATGCCGTGGATCAGGTCGTGCGCATGCTCGACCATGACGCGGTGATCGCAGGTCAGATAGGGCTCGCACTCGCAGCCGTTCACCACCAGGGTATGCACCTTGGCCTGCTTCGGCACCGAAAGCTTGGCGTGGGTCGGGAAGGCCGCACCGCCCAGGCCCACCATGCCGGTGTCCCAGATCGCCTGCAGGATGTCCTGGCCGCTGGCCTGCGACAGGTCGCGCGGCCGGCCCCAGAGGTCTTCCTGCGTCGCGCCGGGATGGGCTCGAATGACGATGGATTCGACCCAGGTGCCGCGCATGCCCGGGCGCAGGCCGATGAACTCGACCACGCCGGACAGCGGCGCATGATGCGGCACCGACAGCCACTCGTCGCTGCGCGCGATCGGCTGGCCGCGCAGCACCTCCTGGCCGACGCGCACGATGGGCCGCGGCGCCTTGCCGATGTGCTGCGACAGCGGCACCGTGACTTTCGGCGGAAACGGCAGGCGACGAATCTTGCGCTCCGCCGTCAGCTTGCACGACGGCGGATGCACGCCGCGCTGGAACGCCTCGCCGCGGAAATAGGAGACCAGCTTCATGACGGATCAGTTGAACTTCGCTGCGCGCGCCATGAGCTTCTCGACACCCGGCTCGGCCATGTTCCACGGCGTGCCGGGATGGATGCAGCCGGCCGTGCATTTCTCGGCGGCCTTGACGATGTCGGCGAACTTGGCGCCCTTCGGATTGATCACCACGGCAAGCTTCTGCTCGTTGTAGGCGAAGATCTTCGGCGCCAGCGTGGTGCACTCGTCGCAGGCCGTGCATTCGGGCGTCTCGATCCACACCGGCTCGAAGCCGCCGGCGTTGGATGCCGCCGTATCGCCAGCGCCAACTCTTGCCGGCGCGACATCGGCAACGCCGCCCAGGCCGAGGCTGGCGCTGATCTTCGCCAGCAGTTCGGCGCGCACGCGCTCGGCCACCTCGCCGGCATCCGAGGCTTCGGCATCGAGCCCGGCGATGCCGCGCAACTGGCGCCAGAAGTGCAGCCTTTCCTCGGTCGAGCGCACCAGATCCTCGGTCAGCAGCAGGCGCGTCAGGCGGTTCTTCTTGTCCACCGCCCAGATGAACGGGAACTTGCCGTCGCGTTCATCCTTGTCGAGCTGAATGAACTCGGCCACCGGCAGCATATTTTCGTTCCAGGTCTCCGGCGGCGCCTTCTTGAACTGCTTGAGGAAGCGCGCCTCGGTCGCGGCGAAATCGGCGAAGGTCATCGGCAACGACATGGTCTGCTCGCTGCCAGCCTCGTCCACGTATTTGAGGCTGTAGGTCGGCCAGTCGGTATCGAGCGAAGGGTTGCCGTCCAGGCTCACGCATTCCTTGAAGGTGGTGCCGGCATCGGGATCGAAGCGGAACAGCGGATAGGCGCGGCCTTCCACTGCCAGCTTGCTCTGGTCGACACTCCTGTCGTCGCCGACGCCGTGCTCGGGCGGGCACACGGCATAGATGTTGAACAAGGCCGGACGCCGGCTGTTCAAGCCATCGACATAGGATTCGAGCAGGTGATTGACGTGGGCGATGGTGCCCGACATGACGTAGGAGGTGCGGTGCGCCATGCCGATCAGCGAGATTTCCTTGCGCGTTTCCTGCTTGCCGCGCGAGGCGCTGCCGAAGGGCGCCATGTCCGAGACCTGGCTGATGAAGCCCGAGGTGCAGGCCTGGCCGCCGGTGTTGGAATACACCTGGGTATCGACCACCAGGACCTTGATCGGCATGCCCGACATCAGCGCGCGCGACAGGTTCTGGAAGCCGATGTCATACATCGCGCCGTCGCCGCCGATCGCCACAACGGGCGGGCAGAGCAGCCACTCGTCCTCCGAGAACTTGTTCCAGTTGAAGCGGCGGTAGAAATCCTCGTCGCGATCCGGCAGGTAGTCGCCGGCCAGTTCCTGCTCGGCCATGCGCACGGCCTTGAAGCCGTCGGCCATCTTCGCCATGTGGCCTTCGAACAAACCCATCGCCACCGAGGGCGAATCCTGGAACAGGTGCGAAGTCCAGGGGAAGGGATAGGGATGGAAGGGATAGGTCGAACCCCAGACCGAGGTGCAGCCCGTCGAATTGACGACGCCCATCTCGGCGCGGCCGCGCTTGCTCGGCCCCTCGACGTAACGCCACTTGAGGTCCTTGAGTTTTTCCAGAAGCTGCGCGGTGTTCTTGACCCAGGCCGGGTCGAGCAGTTGCG
>JAUYSD010000335.1 GCA_030696505.1 Sulfuritalea sp.
CCACACCGTGCCGTCATCGATCACCACGCGCTCGATCTTGGTGCTGTCGCTGTAGAAGTAGCTTTGCACCGTGAGCTTGTCGGTCGTGCCGTTGAGCGTGATCACCAGGTCGTTGCCAAGGGTGCCACCACTGATGCTCCGGTTCAGCGTCACGTCACTGGGAAGCTTGCCCACGATCTTGATCGTGTCCAGGTTCCCCACCGTGGTGTCGTTGTCGCTGACGACATCCTGTCCCGCCCCGGCACCGAACACGTAGGTGTCGTTGCCGAGGTTGGTGCCGCTTCCAGCCGGTCCGCTGACATAGGTGTTCGCCGCATTCCTCAGTTCGATCACGTCGTTGCCCGAGGTGACATACATCAGTGTCCCGGTGGGAATCAGCGGCGCGGCGGTGAGGGTCGGCGCCGTCCATTCCGTGCCGTCGTCGAACAGCACGCGCTCGATCTTGTAGGCGTCGCTGTAGAAGTAGCTCTGTATCGTCAACTGATCGGAGCTGCCATTGATCTTAAGTACCAGATCATTGGAGACGTCGCCTGTGTTCAGGATTCGCCTTTCCGCCATCACCCCCGAAGGCGCGACGCCGATCACCTTGACCGTGTCAATGTTGCCTGCCGTGGTGTCATTGTCGGATATGGTGTCTTGGCCCGCGCCCGTTCCAAATCGGTAGGTGTCGTTGCCCGCCCCAGTGAAGCTGCTCCCTCCGAACAGGGTGTCATTGCCTGCGCCGCCGGATAGAAAATCATCCCCGTTGCCACCAGAAAGAATATCGTTTCCGCCGGCGCCCAACAGGATATCGTTGCCGTCCCCGCCGTTGAATTGGTCTACGCCCTCGCTACCGAACGCAAAGTCGCCTCTCAATGTCCCCAACCAGACACCGGCACGCGCCAGCTCCTCGCTGGCCATCGCGGCCATGACGACACTACCGCTAACTGGATCGCCGACCCAGGCCTCCAATTCCCCGAGCCCGTCCCATCCCGCCAGTTGCCCGCCCGCATTCTTCTGCAGGTCCAGCAGATCGAGCACCGCGTTGGCCGGGTCGGCGACCCTGAGCGTGTCCAGCCGCGCCATCATTGCAGTGTAGTCGAGCGCGATGTCCGTGTCGTCGATCGTCAGCTCGATGCTGTCGAGGTAGGGTGTCAGGCGTGTCTGCATGACCAGCCCGGCGTAAACGGATTCCTTGAGATTGGCGTAGGACGTATTCAGCAATGCCTCGCGTTGGGCAAAGAAGTCGATCGCCAAGGAGCCTTCCGGCGCTGGCAATGGCATGAAGGTCTGGCCGTTGAAGCGTTCGAGGATCGAAAGTTTGTCCAGCCACGCCAGATACTCCGACGATCCATTGGCGACGCCTGCAAAAGACAGGCTGACGCTCGTACCACCGCCGGCTACCTCCGCGGTGGTGGTCATGGTGCTGGTGTCAGCCCAGGCTTTCAGCAAACAGTCGAGCTTGGCCAGTTGGCCGGCGCGGGTCGTGTCGGCGGCGAATGCGGCCACCTGGGCCGCTAGTGCCTCGCCGGCGGGACTAGTCAAGCTTGCGGCTTCACGCAAGTCCCGGACCTGTCCCGCGCCGTTCATGTCGGGCAGAGTTTGCGCCGCTTCGGTGAGCGGGATGCTGTCGGTAAATTCGCTGAAGAAGGGATTGCTGGCAAGGTCGACGTCGGCCAGTTGTTCCGCGGCGCCCAGGGTGCCGCCGCTGCCGTCACTGCGAACGAAGCCGCCGAGGTCGGCGATCTGGTTGCCGTTGGCGAGCACCACGGCGTTTTCGGTCTTGGCGACATTCAGGGCCGCAATCCCGGTTTCTTCCAGGGTGAAGAGTTCTTCTGCCTGCGAGATACCGTCCTGGTCGAGGTCGCGCCACAGGCGCAGGCTGGACCAGTTTGCATCCAAACTATCCACCTTGCCGTCTAGGTTGCTGTCTTCCTGCGCCAATGCGGCGAAGCCATCAGCCGCTTTGCCGCCGGAGTAAAGATCGGTGGAATCGCCAAAGAGTTCGGTGCCGTCGTCTATGCCACCGTTGCCGTTTCGATCGAAGACGAGGAAGGCATCATCCGGTTTGACCCAACCCGTAGCGGTCTGGATGCCGTCGCCGTTGTGATCGAAGAGGATGGGATTGGTCGTGTTGACACCGATGGTTTCCAGTCCGTCGGCATCGAGATCGAGGATCAGCGGGTCGCTGCGAAGTATCGGTGGCTGGACGACTCGGGAGGCTTCGAAGGTGGTGGCGACGGCGGGAGAGATCAGCACTTTTCCAGCATATGAGTCTGGATTCATACCCATCCACTTATCCAACGGCATAGCCGGAAACTGGTGAGGGTCAAAATTAAGCGGGTCCAAGGTGTCGAAGATCGCGCCGAGCGCCGTCCCCAATCCATCGTGCATGCCCTGTACGGAATTCTGAATCCAGTTCCAGTTTCCCATTTCAACCTGACCTCTGCCATCAGTGGCTACCGCAGTGACGGTCAATCCGGTCCCCAGCAGCGTCAAACCGACAGCCAGCAGCGCCACTGGCGTGGCTGCGGCGGCTCCGGCTGCGACCGCCGCGGCTCCAGCGGTGACAATGGCCCCGCCCGCCAACAGGCCCGTAATGTCGGCGGCGATGGAGACGCGAGTGGAGGTTGACATCGTGCCGTATTGAGCGATATCGAGATTCGCCTTTTCCAGGTTGATAGACAGGCTGGTAAGGTTGAGACTCGTCCCAAGCCCCGGTATTTCCTTGCTGGCGAACTCGACGAAGGCGAGCCCGAGCTTGCTCATGTTGACGGCGGCGGCGCCGCTTTCGAGAAAACCTAATTCCGTATGGCTCGCATCGAGCGCTTCGACGGCACTGTTTGCGGCAACTACCCCGGCCGTCACTTCCGCCGGGCTCAGGTAATGGTTGATGGCACCAAAAAGTCCGTTCAAATTGAGGCTCATGCTGTGTCTCCTTGATGTCTTACGAGATGAATTTGACGAGAGGCCGAATGCGCGAGCATCATTGCGCCAAAACCGATCAGGCTAAGAAAGATGTATGCCTCGCGGCGGAAATGCGTTTGTGTTTCATCGACTGTCAGGACGGTTACCCCGTCCACGGCCATCTGGACGATGCCAACTCCCGGGTATACGTAGCCCGATGCTGGTTTCCGTTGGGACTGAGGGCCAGTCCGTGTCGGCGCATAGATGCCGACAAAAGCCAGGTACTGCTTTGTGCCTGGAATCACGATGCCCCCACGCATCGAATTCCGTCCTCCGATATACAACCACTCGCCCTCCACATACCGAAGACTCCGAACCTCACTTTCGGTGATGTCGGTGAATGCAAAGCGAATGTTGATCAGCCCTGCCGCGAAGAACCATGACACGAGCACTGCCATGATGCCAAGATTGAGGAAGTTGCGGCTCCAGCGGGTGTAGTCGGCAGCATAGGCGACCGGTTCGACGTAGTATTTTTTCCAGAACGTGAGCATCAGCGGCACCTTGTACTTGCTAATGGTGCGCAGCTACCAAATGGGTAGGTGCCGAAGGGGCCAGCAGCTAAAGGGGCCAGGCTCGAATTGACAATGGAACGCAGGCTGCGATTTTCGGTAGCGCCAAGGAGCCCGTCCAATCGCTCGCACAATTTATCGGCGTCTCGCCAGCGCCTTCCCCGGGGATACCGCTCCGCATAACTTTTCAATTCCTGCATCCGTTGCATGTCCGCTTTCTCCATGTTCAATTGATTCACCTCTCCTTTAAACTCTCGCTGCCATGCTGCAGCAGCGGACTCAGGAAATACTCGATCACCCGCCGCTTGCCGGTCTTAATTTCCACTGTTACCGCCATGCCGGCCGAGAGATTCACGGTCTTGTCTTCGACCTGAATGGTGGCGCGCTGCAGGCGGGCGCGAGTGGAGTAGATCAGCCCGCGCTTCTCGTCGTTGATGGCGTCGTGCGAGACGTGGGTGAGGCTCGCGGGGATGGTGCCGTACTTGGTGAATGGGAAGGTCTCGATCTTGACCTCGGCGATCTGCCCGGCATTGACGAAGCCGATGTCCTTGTTTTCCAGGAAAGCTTCAACTTCCAGTGCGTCGTCTTTCGGCACGATGACCATCAGCGCCTGCGCTGGGGTGACGACACCGCCGACGGTGCGCACGGCCAGTTGCTGCACGGTGCCATCGACCGGTGCGGTCAATGTCATCAGCCGGCCGCGGCTTTCGGTCTTGACCAGTTCCTGACCGAAGGAGGTGGCTTTCTGTTCGGCTTCGTTGAGCGTGTCGAGCGCCAGGCGACGGGTTTCGGCGATAGCCGAGTTGCGCTGGCCCTTGGCTTCGTCGATCGCGGCGGCGAGTTCCTTCAAGCGACTGCGCTGGGTTTCGAGGTCGGCTTCCTGTTCGATGCGTACCTGTTCCTTTTCCAGATAGCCGTGTTTGGAGATGAAGTTCTTGTCCACCAGACCCTTGAAGTCCTCGGCGCGCTGTCGGGCGATGGGCGCGGTCTGTTCGAGCTTCCTGACGATTTCCTGGGTCGAGCGCCGCTCGGCTTCGCGCTTGGCGATTTCGGCGTCGATGCGCGAAATACGCGCCTGGTATTCGTCGTATTGGCCGTCGAGGATGCGCTGCTCCTGCGCGACGCGCTCGACGCCTATGTTGCCGGGGGCTTCGATGCGCGGCGCCATGCCGGTCGCGAGCGCAGCCAGCAGGCCCCTGGCGCGCGCCGCCTGCAGCCTGGACGTGGTCAGATCGTTGGCGGTGCGCGTGCTGTCGGCGCGGGCCATGGTGGCATCGAGTTCGACCAGCACCTGGCCGGCCATCACGGCTTGACCATCGACCACATGGATGGCCTTGACGGCGGCGGTCTCGATCGGCTGGATCAGCTTGCTGCCTTCGTTGGGCACGATCTTGCCCTGCGCCGTGGCTACCACGTCGAAGCGGCCGAAGATCGCCCACAGCACGGCCAGGAAGGCGAAGGTCATCAGCAGCCAGGCGACGATCCGCGGTGCCGGTGAGACCGGGGTTTCCTGCAGTTCGAGCGCGGCGGGGAGGAATTGCGCTTCGTGCGGCAGGCGGTGCGGCGGGTCGATATCTTTGCGGATCTTCCAGGCATGGCTGAAGATCGTGGTGTAGCGCTTGAGGAGATCAAGCGTGGCTTGCAAGCGGAAAGCGAGGGCTTGGGTCATGGATTCGCCGGCTACCCCTGCTGCATCCGATGCAGCCGAGAGTAGTGGCCGGCTTCATGCCGCAGCAACTCGGCATGGCTGCCCTGCTCGACGATCTGGCCGCGGTCGAGCACGACGATGCGGTTGGCGTCCCTCACCGCGGAAAGCCGGTGCGCGATGATCAGCACCGTGCGACCGCGGCAGATGGCCTTCATGTTGTTTTGTATGATGCGTTCCGACTCGTAGTCGAGCGCGCTGGTGGCTTCGTCGAAGATCAGGATGCGCGGATTGCCGATCAGGGCGCGGGCAATGGCGATGCGCTGGCGCTGACCGCCTGACAAGGTCGAGCCGTGTTCGCCAACCAGGGTGTCGTAGCCTTCGGTCAGTTCGAGGATGAACTCGTGCGCCCCGGCGAGTTTCGCCGCCGCCATCACCGCTTCAATCGGCAAGCCGGGATCAGCCAGCGCGATGTTGTCGCGGATACTGCGGTTGAACAGCATGTTCTCCTGCAGCACGACGCCAATCTGGCGCCGCAGGCTGGAGCTGTCGGCCATCGCGAGATCGATACCGTCGACCAGCACGCGACCACGTTCGGGCAGGTAGAGCCTCTGCGCCAGCTTGGCCAGGGTGCTTTTGCCGGAACCTGAGCGCCCGACGATGCCGATCACTTCGCCGGGCGCGATGTCCAGATCGATGCCGCGCAATACCTCAGGCCCGTCGGGGCGGTAGCGGAACACGACTTCATCGAACTCGATCCTGCCGGCCAGGGACGGCAGCGTGGTGCCAGAACGTACCCCCTGGCCGCCCTGTCCGCCTGATCTGGCCAGTTCGGTGCGGGTGTTCAGGATATCGCCCAGGCGCTGCACCGAGATGCCGGTCTGCTGGAAATCGGTCCAGAGTTGCGCGAGACGCATGACCGGCGTCGCGACCCGGCCGGCGAGCATGTTGAAGGCGATGAGCTGCCCCACGCTGAGGCTGCCTTCCACCACCAGGCGGGCGCCGAGCCACATGGTCACCAAGGTCACCAGCTTGCCGATCAGCGAGACACCTTCATGCGCCAAGGTGCCCAGGGTCGCCGTGCGAAAGCCCGCGGCGACATAGGCGGCGACCTGGTTGTCCCAGCGGCGGGTCATTTGCGGCTCGACCGCCATGGCCTTGACGGTATCGATACCGTTGATGGTTTCGACCAGGAAGGCTTGATTCTCGGCACCGCGATTGAATTTTTCGTGTAGCCGCGCCCGCAGAAGCGGCGTGATGCCGACGGAAAGGATCACATAGCAGGGCAGCGAGATCACCACCACCAGCGTCAGCCAGCCGCTATAGACCAGCATGACGCCGATGAAGACCACCGAGAACAGCAGGTCGAGCACCAGGGTAATCGCGTTGCCGGTGAGGAACTGACGAATGTTCTCCAGTTCGCGCACCCGTGCCACGGTGTCGCCGACGCGACGCGCCTGAAAGTAGGCCAGCGGCAGGTTGAGCAGATGGCGGAACAGGCGTGCGCCGAGTTCGACGTCGATGCGACTAGTAGTATGGGCAAAGACGTAGCTGCGGATGCCCGAGAGCACCACCTCGAACAGCATGACGACCAGCAGGCCGACGGCGATGACGTCGAGCGTGGTCATGCCGCGATGGACCAGTACCTTGTCCATCACCACTTGGAAGAATAAGGGCGTGACCAGCGCAAAGAGTTGCAGCACGAAGGAAACCAGCAGCACTTCACCGAGCATCTTGCGGTACTTGACCACCGCGGGAATGAACCACGTGAAGTCGAACTTCGCCAGTTCGCCGGCGAGCGATGCACGCGAGGTGAACAGGATCAACTCACCGTTCCAGCGCGCGGTGAACTCGGCGGCGGCGAGTACCTGTGGGCGATCGACTCCGGGGTCCTGAATAAGCACCTGATCGCCATCGATGCGGGCGAGGATAAAAAAATGACCATCGGTATCGATGGCCATAGCGGGAAGAGGAGTCTGAGGTAGACGGGACAGTTCGGTGCGGACCAGTTTGGCTTTGAGGCCAAGTTGTTTGGCGGCCAGCAAAATCTGCGGTGTTGTGAAATTCTTACCGGAGTCTCGGTGTTCGTGTACCAATTGATCTGGATCCACGGCGATATTGTGGAAGCGGGCTAGCATGACGAGGCCTATCAAGCCGGTGTCGGGTCCGCGCTTGACGTCGGGGCCGGCGCGATCGCTCTCCGGCTCGGCAATCAGGGTCAGGAGCGAATCACTCATGGCTGACCACAAGCGATATTACGCAGCATATTCCCCGATTCGAATTGAATGTCAATTGGCAAACTCTCGTCGCAAAGGCACAGGAACTAAAACTTCTCGTGTCGGTTTTTCTGTATTGCTGGCGCTCTTAGGAGAGTTTGCTGCTGCATCGTCGTGCGCCTTCCGGCACCGTCGAATATCTATTTTGTATTTTGCAGATTGGATAATACCAGCAATCAGAATTTTGATACAAGCTGCTCTGCACTCCTGTAGTGCATCGACTACGTCGAACGATATAAGCGACCTCTGTCGATATCTCGACCGTTCAGGTAGTTGTCGGCAGCAAACAAATATTTGCGCGTCCGCAAGTGGTTTAAATGCCGATAGCTGACAAAGGTGCCTGTCCATTATCGGCACACACTTACGTCATTAAGATTAGATGCAGGGCAGCTACCCAGACCACCAACCACAAGCCTAGTCTGCTACCTACCGCAACAAACTGCCTATCTCCAGGTTGTCAGCGACCGGCATATTGGAGCCACTCGAGGGTCGGAATACATCGCAGCCACAGGGTAAGCCGCTTCACCCAAACATTTGACATTAGCCCCCGAACGACTGCCATTGCGTAACCCGGTTCTACCCGATGCCACTACTCTGCTCTGCTCATCGCACTTTGATTGACATTCCAAGCTTTGGAACTCGTCCTAAAAACGCACCAACATCGCAGAAATCATTGACGTCCGTATCGTTCGAGCGCAATAGCAGGGCCGGACCTCCATTCGTCCATTGCTCGTTAGGGGAAATTGCAACGAAGATATCGTCAGACCGAACGAGCTTTGACTTGGCGGTCGAGGGGCTCGGATGCTAGCGCATCTCGCCCACCCAACCTGCTAATCAGAGTTGCACTTCGAATTTGAACTCGCGATTCGAATTTGCATATCACTCAGGAATCTAGCCTTGCGTCACCGGGCCGGCTTTGATGCTAGTTCAGCGCGCAGTCGGTTCTTGTCGATTTTGCCGACGCTGGTCTTGGGCAGTTCGGCGACCAGATCCACCGACGCCGGCACCTTGTACCTGGCTAGATTCGTCCGGCAGTGTTCGATCAATTGCTCCATGGTCACTCGCTGGCCGGCGCGCGGCACCACAAAGGCCTTCACTGCTTCGCCGCGATAGGCGTCCGCCACCGCCACCACCGCCGCCTCCTGCACGCCCGGGTGCTGATAGAGCACTTCCTCGATCTCGCGGGGAAAGACATTGAAGCCGGAGACCTTGGCCATTTCCTTCTTGCGGTCGCGGATGTACAGGTAGCCGTCGCTGTCGAACTCGCCGATATCCCCCGTATACAGCCAGCCGTCGCGCAGGCTGGCCGCGGTTTCCCCGGCGAGATTGCGATAGCCGGTCATGACCTGCGGCCCGCGCAGCCTGATTTCCCCTTTCTCGCCGACGGGCAGTACGCGTGTGCCGTCATCGGTATCGACGATCTCCACCAGGGTATCCGGCACAGCAATGCCCACCGAACCAGGCTTTCTCGTCCCATGCAGGGGATTGAAGGAAATGACCGGCCCCGCCTCCGACTGGCCGTAGCCCTCGATCACGGCCGCACCGGTTGAACGCTCCCAGCGACCGAGAAGTTCTGCGGGCAGCGCCGCGGAACCGGAGTAGGAGACATGCAAACGGGAGAAGTCAGCGTTACCGAATTCCGGACGGCTCATCAGTCCGATGAACAGCGTCGGACTTCCGGCAAAGATGCTGATGTTCTCGCTTGCCAACAGGGCAAAGACGGCCTCGGGCGCATAACGCGGCAGCACGATCAGCGTGCCGCGCGCATAAACCATGTTGTAGAGGCACATCGCCGACGCATAAACGTGAAAAAGCGGCATGACGCAAAGCAGGCGCTCGCAGTCCTTTCGAGCCGGCACCAGCGCTTCGCGTTGACTGATATTGATCGCGATCGAACGATGGGTCAGGTTGACGCCCTTCGAACGGCCCGTGGTTCCCCCCGTGTACTGCAGGGTGGCCAGCGCATCCGGGCTCGGCATCGGCTGCGGCAGTTCCCTGTCCCCGGCACCGCTCCATGCGGTAAGCCGCCGACCCGCCGCACCGACGCGAATGCGATGGCGAATATCCAGTTCGTCGGCCAGGGCGGCAACCACATCGTGCTTCTCATCGGCGTAGATCACCGCATGCAGGTCGGCGTCTTCAAGGATGAGGCGCAGCTCCCGTCCGGTATACATTGGATTGCAGGGCACCGCCTGGGCGCCCGCCGCATGCACGGCGAACATGGCCACGCAGGTGTCCGGCGAATTGCCCAGGATAATGCCGACGCGCTGCCCGCGTGCCCCCAGTTCGACCAGTTCGTCGGCAAACCAGGCAACACAGCGCAAATATTGCGCATACGTCAGTCGCTCATCCTGGCAGACGAGGGCTTCATGCCGCGGCGCCGCCGTCGCCGCAGCATGAAGCATGTGCACCACAGTGGGGTAGACCTCGGGAATGCTGCTCACAGTGTTTCCTCGCCTGCGTTACATACTTGGGGATTGCGGCTATTTGACCAATTTCCACTCGCCGTTGCTAGCCTCGACCAGCACGCGGGAACGCTTGTCAACGCCGTTGTGATCGGCAGCCGTCGTGTTATACACAGCATGCGTGCCAACCACTTCCTTTGAGTTCTCCAGGGCCGCACGCAGCGCCGCACGAAACTCCGGGGTGCCCGGCTTGGCCGTCTTCAACGCCACCGGTACAGCCTGCGACAAGCGCAGATAGGCATCGTAGCTGTAGGCGGCGAAGGCGTTGCGACTGCCGGCGCCATAGGTAGCTTCATAGAGCCTGGTGAATTCCAGTGCGACCTTCTTGATGGGATTGCTGTCAGGCAACTGTTCAGCGATCATGACCGGCCCGGTCGGCGCCATCGCATGGTCGATGTTCTTGCCACCAACTCGGAGGAAGTCGCGGTTGATTACACCGTGGTTATGGTAAATCGGTCCCTTGAAGCCGCGCTCCACCAGGGTGACGTGCGGCAACGCGCCAGGGGTGCCGGAACCGCCGGCAATAACCGCATCCGGATGTGCGCCGATGGTTTTCAGTGTTTGTGCCGTGACGCTTGTATCCATGCGCCCATAGCGCTCGTTGGTAACAATGCGGATGCCGGCCGGTTCGGCCTGTGACACAAATCCCTTGTAGACGAGATCACCCCAGGAATCGTTGAAGCCGATGTAGCCAACTGTTTTAACGTTGTTGGCCTTCATGTGTTCGACCACTACCTCCATCATGACCGGGACCGGTTGCGGGATGGGGAAGGTCCATTCAAGCCTGTTGGGCGGCACTGCTACGGGCGACAGGGCAATCTGCGGTGTCTTAAGTTCATTGGCGATATCGACCACGGCAGTCGCGGTGGGAACACTGGATGAACCGATGAGGACGTCCACCTTATCCTCGGTAATCAGCTTGCGTGCATTTTTCACGGCGGTGCTCGGATCGGTTGCGTCATCCAGGATGATGTAACGCACCTTTTCGCCGCCAATTGTGCCCGGCAGGACGCTGAACGTATTCTTATAGGGAATTCCCAGTGATGCACCGGGACCCGTGGCGCCGACCAGCACGCCGACAGTTATGTCTGCCTTGGCAGGCAGGGAAGCGAATCCCGCCAAAAGCAGCGATGCAACCAGCATTGTCCTTTTCATTCGATGTCTCCTCTGAATTTAAGTTGTCATATCTACGGCGGTTGAATTGCAGGAATCTGAAACTGCCTGGTCAGGACTCTGGCGCGCTAGACCCTTGCCGGGATCGGCACTCCCAGCATTGCGCGCGCTTCATCCGGACTGGCGACCTCGAGTCCGAGGTCATGGATGCAACGGACCAGTCGTTCCACCAGTTGCGCGTTGCTGCTGGCAAGAACCCCCTTCGAGTAGAAGATGTTGTCCTCGAAGCCGATCCGCGCGTTGCCGCCCAGCAGGATGGACGTCAAGGCAGCCGGCAGTTGAGCGGTACCGACGCCGAGGGTGCTGAACAGGCTCTGCGCGGGCAGCATGTTCACGTAATTCATGATCCGTTGCGGGCTGTAGGCAATCGCGCCCTGATTGACCCGCTGCATGCCGGTCACGAAGCTGAAGGAGTACGGGGGCGTCAGCAGCCCTTCCTTGATCAACATCAGGGCATCGTCGATCTGGGAATCGTTGAAGATTTCCAGTTCCGGCTTGATGCCTCGCTCAAGCATCAGCTTGGCCGCTTTGCGCAGGAAGGAACGCGTCCACTCGATGATGATCTCTCGTCCGTGCACCGCCACGACACTGATACCCATGTCGAGGGAGGCCATTTCAGGCATCGCATCCAGAACTGCAAGTCCGTCTTCGGCTGAATTCGGATTTGGCCCCAATGCGGGTGCAATGCTGTTTTGAATGATGATCGGGCACTTCGCCCGTATCCTGGCATTGATGTCCTTGAACACCTCGGGATCGTTGGTCTGCACGCCGTTGCGGTCGCGTGCGTGCAGGTGGGCAAGCGACGCACCCGCGTTGTAGGCATCGAAGACGGCATCGGCGACTTCGTCCGGTTGTATGGGCAAGGCCGGGTTTGCCTCCTTGCCTTGAAAATTGCTGGTGGGGGCGATAGTGATAATTACCTTGCGATCAGCCATGGGAAGTCTCCTCTCGTTGAACCACTTAGAATCCAATTTGGCGAGCCACGATCAGCCGCATGATGTCGCCAGTCCCTCCCCCTATCATCGGGAAATAAGAGTCCCGGAGGAAACGCTGGGCTGGATATTCATTCATCAGGCCATAGCCGCCGAAGATGCTCAGCGCTTCGTGGCACAAGGCGTTGCAGCCCTCGCCAGCGATGATCTTGGCAATCGCCGCCTCGCTGGTAATCGACAGGCCGCGGTCCGCTAGGCTGGCCGCGTGATAGGTATACAGGCGTGCCTGCTCCAGCCTGGCAAGCATGTCGACCAGGCGAAACTGGATGGCCTGGAACTTGCCAATGCTTTGGCCAAACTGCGTACGTTCCCGCGAATACTTGACTGCAGCGTCGTAGGCCGCCTGGGCATTGCCGACTGCAAGTGCCGCGGTGAAGATCCGGTCGACGGTGAGCGACTTGTAGGCATTGAGAAAGCAGCCGCCGACCGGGTCCCCGAGTCGGTGATCGTCGGGCAGGAAGACATCCTCGAAGACCAGTTCCGCGGTGTCCGAACTGCGGATGGCGAACTTGTCCAGTTTCCTTCCCACCGAAAAGCCCCTGGACTGTGTATCCACCAGGAACAGGTCGACGCCCTTCAGGCCCTTGCTCAAGTCGGTACTGGCGCAAACCGTGATGAAATCGGCCACGGTTCCGTTGCTGGTGAACATCTTTGTGCCGTTCAGGACGTAACCGCCGTCGACACGCGTTGCCTTGGTTCGCAGCGACGCAGCATCGGAACCCGCGCCAGGTTCTGTAATGGCGAATGCACCGATCTTTTCGCCGCGTATGGCGGGCACCAGGTATTTCTCCTTGAGTGCAGCATTCCCCCATTGGTGGATGGTGTGCGTCGCGGTTGATCCGTGCATGCATACCCCGGCGGCAAAGCCCATCGAGCCACGCGCCAGTTCCTCGCAAAGGATGGTGAAGCAGAGATAGGGACGCTTGAGTCCACTGCCGCCGATTTCCTCGGGATACATCACGCCGTAATAGCCGAGTTCGCCCAGTTCGCGGAACAGATCATGTGAAAAATCGCCCTTGCGGTCCAGTTCCTCGGCCTGTGGAATCAGGCGTTCATCGACCCACCGCGCCAGATGGCTGCGGAATTCGGTTACTTCTTCGTCCAGATGCTCAAGCACGGCGGGCAACTCCTTCGATGGCGGGTGAGGCATTGGGCGTCTTGCGCACGATGCTGCCGACGGCGTTCAACGCCATGCCGCCGACGGCGAAGATTGCTTCAGGCACCATCCGGCCGTGCCACCTTGTTCATCTTTCGATCGAGGAAATCACGCAGGCGACGTTTGGCTTCTTCATCGGATTGGGCCAGGGTGCTCATCAGTGCTTCGGTGAACAGGCCGTTGTGCGGCCCTTCCTCGACGATGCGCGGCAGCCCCTGGATGATCGCGTAGTTGGCCAGCGGCGCATTGCGACTCGCCGCCAGCGCCAATTCCAGGCCCTTGGCGAGGCCTTCATCCGGCCCCACGAGATACTGGAACAGGCCCATGCGATACGCATCCTCGGCGGCATGGCTGCGCCCGGTAAGCATCATGTCCATGACCCGCGCGGTACCGATCAGACGTGGCAGGCGTACCGATCCACCGGAGCCAAGGAATATTCCGCGGATACCCTCGGGAAGCGCAAAGTAGGCTGATGGCTCGGCGACCCGGATATGGGCCGCCGCAGCGAGTTCGAGACCGCCGCCAATCACCGCGCCGCGCAGCACGGCGATCACCGGCACCGACAGATACTGGATGGTGTCGTTGAGGCGTTGACCGATGAGCGAGGTATTGAGGCTCTTGCGCGCATCGCTCTCCTTCACTTCGTTGAGGTCGAGGCCGGCGCAGAAGTTGTCGCCGGCACCATGCATCACCACCGCGGTGACATCGTCGGGAATCGATGAATAAAAGGTCTGCAGGCCGAGCACCAGTTCATCCGACAGCGAGTTGCGTTTTTCAGGGCGACTCAGCGCCAGGACCGCAACCGTCTGCTGCCGCTCGACTGTCAGGCAAGGCGGCAAGGCCACCGGCCAGTTGCTGGTTGTCGTCATTGCTGCAGCTCCGGTTCCGGATGTTGCTGAAGCAGGGCGAGCAGGCGCACTAGGCCTTCGTCGCGCCAGTGCACCCATTCCCCCACCGCATGGCCGCCGGCAACCTGGTCGGCGGCTTTGACCAGCTCATTGCGCACGTCCTCGGTCAGGCGCAGCGAACCCAGCGGCGTCATCCAGCCTTCGATGGCATCGCCGGCATGGTCGAGGATGCCCTTCATCCCATGCGGCCCGCCGGCGAGGTGGAGCGTGAGGATGCCGCCCATCAGTGCCCAGCGCGGTCCGAGACCGTAACGCACGGCGGCGTCGATATCCTCCGCCGACGCGATGCCCTCGACCAGACAATACACTGCCTCGCGCATCAGGGCGAACTGCAAGCGGTTGGTCATGTGGCCGGCGGCTTCCTTGCGCAGCTTGATCGGGTGTTTGCCCAGGCGCCGGGAAAACGCCATGGCCCATTCAATGATTTCGGCGGCTGTTTCCTTGCCGCCGATCACTTCGACCAGCGGAATCAGGTGGGTCGGGTTGAAGGGATGGATCACCACCAGCCGCTGTGGATGTTTGCCGTACTGCTGCAGCGAGGACGGCGAAATGCCGCCGGTACTGGAAATGATGATGGTCTCGGGGGAGATCGCGCGTTCGATCTCCTCCAGCAACTGCTTCTTGAGCGCGGGCCGCTCGGGAACGTTTTCCTGGATCACATCGGCACCGGCCACTGCCTCGGCCACCGAGGAGTAAAAGCTGATCAGTTCCCGCGGTACGGCTGGCTGCTGTGCAATTCCCAGGGTACGCAACGCAGGCCAGGCGTCATCCACGAACTTCCGCGCCCTTGCCTCCGCTCCGGGTGCCGGGTCGAACGCCTGGACGCGGATGCCATGCGCCAGGAACAGCGCCATCCAACTCGCTCCCACTGATCCGGTGCCGAGCACTGCGATCGTCCCGACGTTCTCCGGGGGCAGATACTTCCCGTACGAGCTCATCGTCGTGCCCCTGCGCTCATGACCTGTCTCCCTTGTGTAATGGAGAAGATGTTAGCCAGCTGCACTGTTATTTGAATAATGTTATAAAGCTATACTTGTTATTCCATTAATGGATAACCACCCGGCCATGAATTCACGTCCGCTAGAATTTTTTTTGCGCGTCGCGGAACTCGGTAGCATCAACCGGGCGGCCGCGGAACTTATGATTTCGCAGCCCTCTCTGTCGCGCCAGATCGCTGCCCTCGAACACGAACTGGGCGCCGAACTGTTTAACCGATTCCCCAGCGGAGTCAAACTCACCGACGCCGGCAAACTGCTTGCCGACCGGGCTCGACCGATTCTTCGTCAGCTCACCGAACTGAAAGAGCAAGTGGGCGAGGAGGCGGTCGGCCAGATTTCAATCGGCATCCCACCTTCCTGGCAGGCGGTGTTTACCCTCGATTTCATCAATGAGTTCTCTCGTCAGCACCCGGCCGTCAAGTTGAGGATTCACGAGGGCGTCAGCAATTCGCTAAAGGAACAGATGCTTTCCGGTCTGCTTGACCTCGCCATCATTCCTTTCGATGCGGTGCCAGCGGATGGGTATAAACAGACCCTGTTGGTCCGCGAATCACTGGTTCTTGTGGGCGGCCGCGAGAGTCAGTTGTCGCCCACGCATCCGATATCCGTCACCGCGCTAGACGGTATGCGCCTGATCCTTCCCAGTCGCCCAAATATGCTGCGGAAACATATCGAGAGCGCCCTCGAGCGAAGGCGCCTCGGCATTCAGGTGCCGATCGAGGCCAATACCGTCTCGCTTTGCATAAACCTAGCCAAGCAGAATGTGGGCTTCAGCGTGACTCCGTCGTGCGCCATTCATGGCTATCCGACTGATGGCGACGTTCGGTGGGCGCCGCTTCGCGGTCTTTACCTAACCTGGGTGCTTAGCGAGAACATCTCGCGCTCACACACTCAGGCAGTACGAGCCGGACAGCGGCTAGCATTGACGCAGATCGAGAAGGTTCTTGGTGCGGGAACCTGGCAGAGTGCTGAACGCCCACAGCGTCGCGGCATCCAGTAGGGGCTATTTGAACCGCTCAGGCCGCAGCCACTGCCAATGCTTGACACCGGACCCGAAGACAACGGCGCAGCGGATGCTCATAACAATTGTCAGCGCTACAAGTGGGAAGCTATTTCAACCTCACTCATAATGTTAGAGGCCAATTGTTTTTCGCTATTCAAAAATCCGGAGTCAGGATGACCCGCTTCGCTAATTTGCCGTGGTGAGCCTGCTCGAACGT